>JAFWPT010000171.1 GCA_017509375.1 Bacteroidales bacterium
CAAAACCTCCCAAATCCAGATACTTGTCACTGCACACGCCGGAAAGGGTCCAGGCCAGGCACAGGATGAAGATAGCCGGAGTCATGGCCTTGAAGCCGCGGCTGAAGCAGTCGCAGAAAGCATTGAAAGTGACAATGCCCCGTGGCAGATAGAGCAGCCCCGTAAAGGCAAACGCCACAAAGGAACCCAGCACCAGTGACTTGGAAGAATCGCAGTCCGCAAAGGCATCAGCCACGCTCTTGCCTTCGCCGGCAAAGAGACCGCCGGTGTAAAGCATGCCGAAGACACAGGCGCCGATCAACACCATCAAAGGCAGGAAGAGGTCAATGAGCTGGCCCTTGCCCTCACGGCTGAGAGCTGCATGCTCCGTATCCTGATACTCCTCCGGCACCTCGAAATGCTCATTGCTGCGCTCCACGCTGCTACCCATAGCGCCAAAATCCCTGCCTGTCCAGATGATGAAGGCCATGAAAGCCAGGGTCAGAAGGGCATAGAGATTGAAGGGGATAGTCTGCAGGAACAAGGAGAAGCCGTCAATCTCGCTGCCCTCCGGCAGGGAGGAACCCACAGCTGCCGCCCAACTGGACACGGGAGCGATGATGCAGATAGGTGCTGCCGTAGCATCAATGATGTACGCCAGCTTAGTGCGGGCCACTTTGAACTTATCCGTAACAGGCCGCATGACCGTACCAACCGTAAGGCAGTTGAAATAATCGTCAATGAAAATGACCAGTCCTAAAAGCGCCGTCACCACCAGAGACTGGCGAGGCCCTTCGATTTTCCTGGCCGCCCACTCGCCGTAAGCCCGGGTGGCGCCGGAACGGGTGATGGCCGCCACCAGAATGCCCAGGATAACCAGGAACACCAGGATATTGACATTGCCACCCACCTTATCTCCCAAAATCTGGAACATGGTGAGGATGGATTCCAGGATGCTGCCCCCGGTGAAAAGCATGGCCCCCGCAAAGATACCAATCAGCAGGGACATATAAACTTCCTTGGTCCATAGCGCCAAAATGATGGTAATCAAAGGCGGCAGGACGGCCCAAGCTGTATGTGCCATGAATACGCCTACTTTCTATAGCTTATTTTTGTTTATGCTGTAATATTGTATAACATTTTTTGCATAGTATCAATACCAGCACTACAGTATTTGCAATGTATACAAATTTACATCAACCCAACTCTGAAAAGGCATCTGCCAATCTGCCGAATTCCTCCAAAGAGAGAGTCTCTCCCCGGCGGGTTGGGTCGATGCCAGCCTTTTCCATGGCATCACGCACCTGCTCCTTGGGGAAGCCGCCCCCCTTGAGGGCGTTGGCCAGGGTCTTGCGGCGCTGGCCGAAGGAGGCCTTCACCACCTTAAAGAACATCTTTTCATCCTGCACCTGCACGGCGGGAGTCTCCCGCACCTTGCAGGCAATGACCACGCTCATGACCTCCGGAGCGGGGATGAAGGAACGGGGCGGCACATTCAGCACGATTTCCGGCTCCGTATAGTACTGCACCGCTACGGAGAGCGC
>JAFWPT010000172.1 GCA_017509375.1 Bacteroidales bacterium
CCGTAGTGGTTGTATCCACTGCAGTTGTTCTTGATGTCCTTCACCTGCTCTTTCTCCGCCTCCTGCAGGCCGATTATCGCCGGACGGTAGTAATTGACCATGGCGTAGTAGGCGCTCCTGCGGTTGGTCCAGTCGCGCTCGTCGGTGTCGGGATTGGTGGATTTATCACGTGCCGATGCGAAACGTACGTTGGACGACATGATCATCAGACCCTCTGGAATGACGTCGGGTTCCGGTGAGTAGGCATGGGATGTGAGGGTGTACACTTTCGCGGGAAGGGCGTTCAGCGAGGAATTTGTCGAGAACACCATCTGCGTGCCGTCCGTGGCCCTTACGGTGAAGCGCATGCCGCTGGCATAGTTCTGTGCGGGAATCAGCACGAACATGCTGCTGCCGAACGCCAGTCCGTCTCCGGGGGCGTAAACTACAACCCTGGAAGTGGCTCCGGATGCGGCGGTAATGCTGCTGAAGTCGGTGTTGAAAGGTCCGCTGACCTTCTCGCTGCCGAGGCTCTCGAACATCATGGACGATATCTTTGCATCGTATGTGCCGGGGACCGTAAGCTTGATGGCCGCCATCATAGGGTTGAAGGTCAGGGAGCCGGAGCTGCCGCTGCCCACCATGACGAACGCGGAGGCATCATAGGTCTCGGACTGCATGTTCTGGGTCGCCGGAAGGGTAATCCTTGCCCTACCGGAACTGTAATTGGACACGAATGTCGCCGGGTATGCATAATAGTACGGAGGATTGATGACTCCGGAAACCGCAAACGTCGCCTTGTTGGTCCCGACGTATTCGGAACCGGCGTCGAGGGCGGTAGAAGTGACTCCGTTTACGAAAATGGCATCGCCTGCTGCCCAGTAGTTGGGATAGGACGAACCGTTCTTTGCTCCCAGAACCGTCTTGGTGGCATCCTCCTGGTTAATACTTGCCTCGAAGATCACCGTCTTGGGTGCGAGTTCAATTTTCGGCTCCTGGGTGCATGCAACGAGGAGCGCAATGGCGAATATACTGAACTTTTTCATACCGTCGGCTAGTTATTGTTATAGTTCCACTCAAAACCTTCGAGATCGTCTTTTTCGTCGAGGTTGGTCAGTCCATTGGTGCTGGCGCACAGGGACACTCCGGTTCCATATATAGGAATCAGATGGGTGTCAGGATTTAAATATTCTTTTTTCATAATCATCAATAGTTGGCGCCGGGAGGAGTGCAGGTCTTCTGGGGGTTACCTCCGAGCTGTGACCAGTTGGGTCCGGGGGCCGTTGTCTTGGAGCATTTGATCTTGTAGAGCACCGCACCCTGGGAGTTCGAGCCGGTCACATATATGGTGCCGTCCGGGGCAATGGTCGGGCTGGTCCTGGGATTCTCGAGTTCCACCGAGGAAATGAGCTTGCCGTCTGCGGATGAGAGCTTGAGCAGCTTGTTCCCGCCGTAGTCGATTATGTAAACATAGCCCAGGTTGTCGATGGCCGGAACACCGGTGTTGTAATTACCTTCGGTGTTGTAAACCCAGCCCGTGTCGCCGGTCTTGGAGTTCAGGCGGAAGACCTTTTGGGCAGCACGGAAGTAGGCGTTGCCGTCTGCGTCGAGTACGCAGCCAAGGCCAAGGACGCCGGAGTTGGATTTGGCTTCCAGTTCAACTTTCCACAGAGGAGTCGGTGCCGAATCGTACACGTAATTGTCCAGGTTGTACTTGGCGCAGATCATATTCTCGTTGTCGCTGGTGGCGCAGACATATACGCAATGGTCGGTGCCTACCGCGGGCTGGCCGGCCTTGCACAGGTAACCGTTGCCGTCGGTGTGGCGCATGCCGAGCAGGTTGGTCTTGCGGCCGGCGTCGCTGTTGGCGGATGTCTTCCAGTTGCCTATGGCGCCGTCGACCACGGCTACGTGATATCCGCCGCTGGTCTCGGTGCTGGGTTCACGTCCCTGCTTGGTGCCGCCCCTGTTGGTCGAATAAACGAGCTCGCCCTTATATCCGGCGGCCATGCCGCCCCAGGTGCCCTTGTCGCACTCAAGCACCTGTACCAGCGACCCGTTGGAGCGTCTAAATACTGCGCAGTTCTTTGTGAGGTCGTTACCGCAGTTCGTCATGACTACTGCGACGTAGTCTCCCACGATGGTCGGAATAGTATTGCGGTACTGCGAGGTGTTTCCGGTGTCGTGGTACCAGTTTTCGCCGGTAAGGTCGGGCCTGATGGAGTACAGGCCTCCGTGGCCGTTTTCGCTGTAACCGTACTGGACAGGGATGTACACGTTACCCTGGGCGTCGATGGACGGTGTGGGCGTCTGGATGTCGCGGTCGGTGACGTACGGCTCACGCCTGCCGATGTCGTAGCTGCCGAAGATGTTGCCGTCGGGATTGAAGCCGACTAGATGATAGCCGGAAGAAGCCACGTAAATCTTGTCTCCGGAAGGAGTGACGGCGGGTGCCGTCCAGTCCGCCACGGCGGTTCCCTTTCCGTCGACGGTATCGTCGTAGAGCTTACACCACTCTATGTTGAGGTCGTGACCGCCGGAAATGGCTACGGAGAAGGTTTTGGAGGCGGATGCTTTCTGGCCGTAATGGTCTGTGACCGTGAGGCTTACGGGGATATCGTCACCGTAGGTGTTGAACATCACCTCCGGGTTCTGTGCAGAGGAAACGATACCGCCGATATTCCATTCCCATACCTCGATGCCGTCTTCCGATGTGGATTTGTCGATGAATGTAATCGTCTCGTCCATCTTGGGACTTGCGGGAATCTCGAAGTCGGCGACGGGCTTCTGCTTTTCGGTAGAGCCGGTCTTGAACTTGAAGATTGCATATACCGGATGGTGGTCGGAAATCCACAGGCCTTTCCACTTCATGTTGAGGGTGCGGAAACGGAGACACTTTTCAAATCCGGACCAGAAGATGTGGTCGAGGTGCTGATGCTTGGAAATCGTGCTCTGACTGCCCCACCAGTGGAAAGTTTCTATGTTGTCGGTGAGAGGAGCGGTCTGCCTGGCGCTGGCGTATTTTTCCTTAATCGGCGCCAGTATCGGATCGGTCTCTTCCAGGTTCCAGTCTGCCGAAAGGACGACAGGCAGTCCCGGAGGGCACTTCTCCTTGACGGTATTCAGAATAACCTGAACCTCTTTGGGTTGGGAGGCCTCATACAGGCTGAAGTGCGTATTGATGTAGAAGAACCGGCGTCCACTTTCCTTGGCGGTAAGCACGGCCCACGTAGCGGTGCGGCTCTGCCCGTACTTCCCATCGGTCATTTCGGGGAAATAGCTTCCGATTACATCGGGAGTGGGAGACAGCCATACGGTACCCCAGTCTTCAAGCTGGATTTCGTCGGTCTTGTACAGGATCGAGGTCGATTCTCCATTCTGAGCCCCGTCAGAGCGGCCGACGCCTACGAAGGCGTAGCCTTTGCAGTTGGAGATAATATCCGCGACCTGGTTCATTTCGGCCTCCTGGACACCGATTACCATGGGCTGCATGGTGTTCACCATCTGGAAGTAGCCCTTCTTGCGGACTTCCCAGTCACGGTCGCCGACATCCGGGTCGTCCGCCTTGTTGCGGGCGGAGTAATAGCGCACGTTGGAGGACATTATCATGAGTCCCTTAACCTCCTCGGTGGGAAGCGGATCTTCATCCTCCGGCTCGACGGTATACCATTTACTGTAATCCAGCTGCTGGTGCTGGTAGCAGGACGGCAGCAGGAACATAGCCAGGGTCAGGATCAAACTATATCTTTTCATATCGTATCATTTTTTACCATCCGGGATTCTGGTCGAGTTTATATCCGTGGTTAGCATACTCGCGTATGACCTCGGCAGGAATAGGATAGAGGTACTGGCGGTCGTCGTCGTGCCATACACGCTTGATGGTGACCTCGTAGCGGAGGTCGTAGCCGCCGTCGGGGTTCTCGTCCAGGCGGAGGCCCTGCTCGGTGGAGTCCTCAGGATACACGTGGACGTATTTGTTCTGGGCGTAGCTGGGAACTGCTTCGTACGCGTCATAGGTGACGTAGAAGTCCTGTGTGTCGTCATCATTAACCTTGAACTGGGCGTTCAGGGCGGGCACGTGGATGCCGGTCCAGGGGACGCGCTCGAAGTTCTTGCCTTCCTTCCAGCGCTTGAGGTCGTCGGCACGGAAGCCTTCGTACACAAGCTCTATGGCACGCTCCCTGCGGATCTCGAGGATGACGGGGTCGGTGACATCCGGATAGAAAGTCTCCTGCAAGTATTTGTCCACCTTCGTAGGCTTGGAGGAGGTCACTCCAGGCTTGTCCTGGATGCCGGCGCGCAGGCGCAGGGCTCCGATGGTGTTAGCCCAGTCGGCGTCGGTGAGCTCTCCCAGTTCGGCCATCGCCTCGGCGTAGTTGAGCAGCACTTCGGCGTAGCGGATTATGGGCTGGCTGTTCTCGTTTTTGTTGGTCCCGTTCTTCTCCGTACTATCCTCAACATACTTGATTGGGTGGTAGCCGGTGATGGCGACACCGTCCACTATGTTGGGACGGCGGTCCCTCCAGCCTCCTCCCTTGATCTCGTACCTGGGTCCCTTGACCGTCTGGGCCAGGCGGGCGTCGCGGCCGGAGAACTCGTTGATGAAGTTGGTGGCCTTGTATTTAGCCTTGTCGGTAAACGGAGTGCCGTCCGTGCACAGGTAGGTGAAGATGAAAGCTCTGGACAGGCAGGTGCAGCCGCCGTAGGTGGGTGAATTCCAGTACCAGTTGGCGTCGCCGGTCACCAGGTCGATGAGGGATGCCTGTACGCCCAGGATGACTTCATCGGTGAGGATGTCCTTGGAGTAGAAAAGGCTCCTGTATGCACCGAGGGAAGGATTGTCGGTCAGATAGGCATCTGAGCACACCTTGTTGTTAAGCAGTACCAGAGGGTCTAGGATAATCACCTTCGCGGCATCCGCTGCCTGACGGTAAAGCTTGTCCGCAGTCCATTCTTCAGTCTCCAGATTATGGTACTTGCGCCAGGATGCTTCATACAGGCATGCACGGCTCTTCAGGGCATAAGCTGCATTCTTTGAGATGCGGGTATTGCTCTTGGAAGATGTGGTCCGGATGTTTTCGGCCGCAAAGTCGAGGTCGTCGATTATATGGCTGATGATCACGTCGCGGGAATCCCGGTTCTTGTACATCTCGTCCACCTCGTCGTTCTTGAGGCAGTGGTCGAACCAGGGCACGCCGCCGTATTTGAAGAGTTTCTGGTAATAGAAGTAGGCCCTGAACCAGCGGGCGAGACCCTCGTAATGGTCCTTGTCGGCCTGCGGAACGGTACAAAGGTCGCTGTGGATGCCGTCGATAAAGTAATTGACTGTACGGAGGTTGCCCCAGCCCCAGGAAGTGGCGGTCTCCGCCGTATATGCGGCGGTGTAGAACGTGCTTACGCTCCTGCTTACGGCATAGTCCGTAGTCCCTTCACCGCTGGTTAGGTCGCTCAGTGACGGGAGTTGATTGTAGAATGAGAGTGAATATGCCTCCAGACCCTGTGCGGAAGCGAAGATGAGTTCCTTGTTTCCGGATGTCACAGGCAGTTCCTCGAGGGAGCAGGAATAAAGGCTGAACGCTCCAAGGGTGGCGATGATCAATATTCTGTACTTTTTCATAGCCGTCAGATTTTAATGGTTATACCAAGTGAGAACGTCCTGAGGGAGGTGAGGTTGTTACCGTCTCCGAAGTTGTCGGTGCCGTTGCCGAGATCGACGTCGGAGCCGTGGGTTGCAGTGACGATATCAACGTCCGTAGTCAGCTTGTACAGAGGCGCCCAGGTATAGAGGTTCTCTCCGGAGAAGTAGATGCTGAGGCCGCTCAGGCCGATGGGTTTCAGCCATTTGCGGGGCAGGTTCCAGCCCACCTGGAGATTCTGGAGCCGGCAGTACGCGGCGTTAAGGACATAGCGGTCCACCTTGTGCTGGCCGGAGAAGAATATGCGGTAGTAGCCGCTGTATTTAGGCAGGAAGGAATCGGGATTCTCCGGCGTCCAGGCGTTATTGACCGTCCAGGCCAGTGCATTACCGTAAGGTCTGTGGTACTGGCCCCAGATGATGGATTCGCCGCTCGGGTACCAGTCCTGCTTGCCTATGCCCTGGAACATGGCGGATGCGAAGATTCCGTTCCATTCCAGATTCAGCGAGAGCGAGTAAAGATACCGGGGATGTTTGTTTCCCACGATCACCATATCGCCCGGATCGTTTGCCGTCTGGGCTCCCTTGTCGATCTGATGGTTGCCGTTGTTGTCCCTCAGTATGACGTCGCCGGGTTTTGATATGTATCCCTCGTTGATCTGAATGAGCTTGTTGACGTAGGGGTCTCCCTGACCGTAGTAATTGTTGATTTGGTCGTCGCTCTCGAAGAAACCGTCAAACTGGAAGCCCCAGATTTCGCCGATTTCCTGTCCCTCGTAGTAGTCGCTCAGAGCCTTGGACGGGTTGTTGTAGCGGGTGATGAAGGAACGGTTGTCGGCAAGGGTGGCCTTGACGCCGTAATTGAGGGCGTGGCCTGCGAGAGGGACGGAATCGTCGTAGCTCAGCGTAAGTTCGAAGCCCCGGGTGACCAGGTCTGCGTAGTTGCCCTTCGGCGCGCTGGCGCCATAGGTGTCCGGCAGGGTCGGGCCGACAGTGTACATATTCAGGGTATTGCGGACGTAGTAGTCGCCCGTGAAATTGACCTTTCCGTTGTAGAAGCCTATATCGACGCCTCCGTCAACGGTCCTGGACGTTTCCCAGGTCAGGTTGTCGGGAATCTGGCTCGGAATAGAGGTGATGCGTCTTTTGCTCTCACCGTCTATAACGTTGCTGAGGTTGGAGAATCCGAACCTCTCCACGAAGGAATACTCGGATACGTTTCCGTTGCCGAGCTGGCCCCAGGAGGCACGCAGCTTAAGGTTGGATATGAATGCCGGGTCAACGTTCCACCAGTCTTCCTTGGAGACTCTCCAGGCAGCGGAGGCGGAAGGGAAGAAGCCCCATTGCTGGTTGCTGGGGAATTTGGACGAGCCGTCGTAGCGTCCGTTGAGTTCCAGCAGGTAGCGCTCGTCGAAGGAGTAATTGAGCCTTGCGAAGAAGCCTGCGCTCTTCCAGCGGCCCTCGTAGGAATACTCCGAGAAGTTGTCTCCCATCGCCATGTTGATGGATTCAACGTCCTCGGAGATGAGTCCGTAGCGCAGCATCTGGAAAGTCTTGGATGCGTACTGTTCCCAGTTGAAGCCGGCCAGTACCTTGAAATCGTGCTTTTCATTCCACACGTTTGTATATTCCGCATAGACATTGGTGGAAATGTAGTTGCTGCGGAACCAGTACTCCTGGATATAGTCGTTCACGCCGGGAGTTCCTCTCCACGTAACCTCTCCCGGAGCCTCGCTGTAGCTGACCATGGTGTTCTTCTTCAGATTGTTCTCCCAGTTTGCCTTGAAGGAGAAGTCTGCGTTGAGCCTGAGGGTATGGTCGAAGAATTCCGCCCGGGCACCCGT
Organism: Bacteroidales bacterium; assembly: GCA_017509375.1. Next base: position 7,459 of record JAFWPT010000172.1, read on the forward strand.
GGTGGTGGTAATGTTGTTCCGGTACTTGTCGGTATAGTTCTTTCCGGTTACCAGACCGCCGATTGCCATTGCACCGCTCTTGGTGAGGGTCCCGTCGGGATTGAAAACCGGAGCGCTAACGTGGCCCTCGTCCTGAATGCTGCGGAGGAACAGGCCGTTGTTGTTCTGGTTATGGCTGGCGGGGATATGGTTCTTTTCGTAGTTGTATGAGAGGTTTTCCCATATTTTCAGCCATTCGAAGGGCCTGGCGGTGATCTTGGACCTCAGTGCGGTCGTGAAGTATTCGTCAGGGTTGAAATTCAGGATTCCGTCGTATTTGTAGATACGTCCGGAAACGTAATAGTCGATCTTTCCCGATGTGCCGCTGGCGGAAAGATTGTGCGTGCGGGCCATCGTGTACGGCTTGTAGATGATTTTATAGTAGTTGGTGTTGCCGTAATAAACGTACCTGCCGCTCTCGTCCACATCCACCTCGTCGGTGATGCCCTTCTGCTTGCGCCTCAGGAATTCGTCCATCCAGGCCTGCGAGTACTCCTGGCTGGTGTTGATTCCGGAAGGCTCCAGGCCCCAGTAGTTGTAGTATGCTTCCCTGAACAGAGCTGCATACACATATCCGTCATCGACGATGTTGGGGAGGTTGGTCGGAGTCAGGAAGGAAAGGTTGTCGTTGTAGGTAAAGTTGAACTTGCCTGCCTCCTGCGATGCGCTCTTGGTGGTGATGAGCACCACGCCGAACGTCGCGCGGGAGCCGTAGATGGACGCAGATGCGGCATCCTTCAGCACGGAAACGCTCTCGATATCGTCCGGGTTGAGCAGGGCCGGATCGCCTTCCACGCCGTCAATGAGCACCAGCGCGTTGCCGCCGCCGCCCACTGAGGTGGTGCCTCGGATGTTGTAGTCGGCGCTTCGGCTGGGCTTACCGTCGGAAAGCGTGATGTTCAGGTTAGGGATGGCGCCCACCAGCATTTGGGTAGCGTTGGAAGAAGGTCGCCCGGCGAAGACTTCCGAGGTGACCTGGTCCACGGCACCGGTCAGATTAGCCCTTTTGGATGTTCCGTAACCCACGACCACCACGTCGTCCAGGAATTCGGAAGACGTGGAAAGCAGGATTTCCATAGGGCCGGAGCCGCTTACCCTGAACGTGTGGTCCTGATAACCCAGGGAGGAGACGACGATCTCCTGTCCCTGTGATGCGGAAAGAGAGAACTTTCCGTTGATGTCTGTGACCGTTCCGCTAGATGTCCCCTTGAGCAGTACGCCGGCGCCGATCACGGGCTCCCCGGTGGCGGCGTCCTTTACTACGCCGGTGACCGTGTAGCTCTGCGCGAAGCCTGTTACGGCCAGGAGCATCAACAGTATGGATGTAACAAATCGTTGCATAAATAAATCCGGATATAATTGATGCAAAAATAATCCGGAACAACGCTCGTTGCTACACCGATAATTTACAGAATTGCAACTATTATTTATTTTTGGCTTTTTCCGGCCGCGTTGAATTTCAGCAGCACCACTCCGTGGGAGGGGACGGCGGCAGTCTCCGGGCATGCCTTCTGGCGCCACAGGTCGCGTATGCGGCCCACCCCGGCGAAGCCTGCAGCTTCAAGCATTTCCTTTACGTTGACGACCGTTTCGTTACCGCCGAGATTGAAGATTCCGGCTGCGTACGAGCCGTCGCTCAGGGGGCGCCCCCATAACTGCAGGGATTCGTTTTCCCATAACACTGAGGCCTGCTTGCCGAGCGGGTCCTGGTCAACTGCTATTACCTCGTTGTTACACAGGAGGTTAAGCGTGAATTCGTCGATGGAAGACAGATCTCCGCCGATAATCAGGGGAGCCGCCAGAAGCGCCCACAGAGAAACGTGGGAATACTGCTCGTCGGCGGTCAGGCGCGTATCGCGGAGGCCTTCACCCCAGCCGACCTTGCCTATAACCAGCATATCCGGATCGTTCCAGTGTCCGGGGCCGGAGAACGGAGCAAGATTACGCTGTTTGACGAAACCGATACGAACTACCCGCTCCCATTTGTCTGTCAGGTCCCCGTGAGTCCTCCAGAGGTTGCCTCTGACCTCCTCCCCCCAGGTCCATACGTCCTCCAGGCCATACTGGCAGATGGAATAGCATATATCCCGTGGCTGCTTCTGCAGGGCGTCCCTCATCACCAGATACGGTTTCATATGGTCTGCCTTAGTGACCGACGGCATCTCTTTCAGGATGGCCCTGTAGCCGCACAGGTCGTACTTCAGGTAATCCACGCCCCATGCATTCCAGGTGGCGGCATCCTGTTCTTCGTGACCCAGGGCGCCAAGGTAGCCGCCGCAGGTGAGGGCTCCGGGAGACGAATAGATTCCCAGCCGGAGGCCGTTTCCGTGCAGCCATTCTCCGAGTGCGGCGATGTCCGGGAAGCGCTCGTTAGGGAGCAGGGTGCCGTCGTCGCAGCGGGAGGCCGCCTGCCAGGCGTCGTCTATATTGACGTAGCAATATCCGTAGTCGGCTAGTCCGCTGGAAATCAGGGCCTTGGCGGATTCGAACACCTTTTCCTGGGAGACCTCTAGGCCCCAGCAGTTCCAGCTGTTCCATCCCATGGGAGGGGTGAGGGCTATGGTGTCGCCGACCTTGAGAGTCAGCTGACCCTTGCCGCATCCGGCCCTGTTGTGGGCTTTCAGTTTGATGATATATTCCCCGGCAGATGCCACGGAGCCGCTTATAATGCCGTTTTCGCGGTCGAGCGTCAATCCTTCAGGGAGACCGGAAACGCCGAACTTCATGGGCCTTACGCCGGAGAATGGCAGGCGGAAATAGATTGGCGCGCCCGGACTTGCTCCAAGAACCGCCGGGCCATTGTACCTCGGCCTGGCCGGAGCTTTCGGGGTCAGGCAATACGGTTCGCGGGGGGCGTCGGGCAGGGTGATCCGGAATAATACCGGATAATGGTCGGAAATCAGCGGCACGTCGGGGCTGTACGAGGCGTCGTCCACCAGATATTCCAGCGGCATGCCGGCGCCATAGAAGATATAGTCTATGATGTCGGACTTGGACTCCTTCCCGTAACAGTTGAAGGTGTTCTTGGCGGTCGATTCGGACTCGGGGCACGTCAGGCGTGCGTCGTTGAACCAGCCGGAAAGCGTCTGTATGGCCGATTTTTCGGGCGAATTGTTGAGGTCTCCCACAAGGAAAATGGACGCGCTCTTGAATCCGGCCCTCTTTATTCCCGTCAGCTTTTCCATCTCTGCGAGCAGGGTTTCGACTTCCTGGTCGGGGAGTTCCGGGTTGGCGGCAACGGACCAGCTGATATGCGCCGAGAAGAACCAGATGTCCCTGCCTGGCTGCGATTTTTCCTCAAGATGCAGCCAGGAAGTGATGATCGGGCTGTTCTGTCCGAGGCGCGTCGAAGCGGTGTCGCCAGGTGATTCGCTCAGCCAGAAGCACCCGTGCCCCAGCATGTTGAAGCGGTCCTTACGGTACATTACGCCGACCGACTCGTCAGAGGTGCGGACCATCTTGCCGCCGCTGAGCCGCCCGGGGCAGTAGATGAACCATTCCGCCCCGAGGTCTTCCTCCAGGTCGGCA
>JAFWPT010000025.1 GCA_017509375.1 Bacteroidales bacterium
TATAGAAGATGAACGTAGGAGCGTCAATTACCTGTCCGCCTAGCACAAGGGAACCGCCGAACCACATTACTACTGCAATCATCACAGTCCCCAGGAATTCGCTTACGGGATGAGCAAGAGCCTGGCGGGTGGCCACGCGGCCGGCTTTGTTCTTCATGGCTCCAGTTACTGCATCGAAGCGGGAAGACATTCTCTTCTCCGCAAGGAAGGCCTTGATTACACGAAGACCGCCCAGGGTTTCCTCCACCTGGCTCATAGTATCGCTCCAGAGGAGCTGGGTCTCGGCAGACTGCCGCCTGAGTTTGCGGCCTATGACGCCCATGAGCCATATCATCGCCGGCGCGAACACCAGTACGAAGACGGTAAGCTGCCACGAAATCACTATCAGAGTGACCAGATATATGATAATGAGGATAGGATTCTTAATGAGCATATCCAGGACGGAAGTGATGGAAGTCTCCACTTCCTGGGCGTCACCGCTCATCCTGGCAATGATGTCCCCTTTCCTTTCCTGACTGAAATAGCCCAGGGGAAGGGAAAGAATCTTGCGGTATAGCTCCATTCGGAGGTCTTTCACTATTCCGGTGCGTATGGGCACCATCACAGCTGCAGAACCGAAGTAGCAGGCAGTCTTTATGGCCGTAAACAACGACAGGGCAAGGCACAGGGCAAGCAGCACAGTGCCTGCGCCCCAATGTCCTATTGCTTCAGTCACATAAAAATAGAGATTGTTGAGCGCGATGTCCCTGAAGCCCGGAGCAGCAGCGTCCCATGGGATGAACTCATAGTGCATCTCATTGATATTGAATATAATCTGCAATATCGGTATGAGCAGCGAAAATGAGAACACGTTAAAGACGCCCGATAATATGTTCAATATCACCGAGCCGCCAAGATACCCGCTGTACGGCCTGACGTAACGCTTGACTATGCTCCAGAAATCCTTCATCCAGCTCTACAGCGTCTTAACGGGACAGCCGAACCAGTTGACCATCATCAGATAGATTACTCCGCTCACTACTATAACAGCAGGGATCGTGAGTACCCAGGCCCACACGATGTTCTTTGCAGTAATCCACTTGACACTCTTTACGCCCCGGGTAAGCCCTGTACCGATAATCGATCCTGTTATAGTATGGGTCGTACTCACCGGAATACCTAGTACTGCAGTGAGGATCAGGGTGATTGCTCCGGAAGCCTCGGCGTAGAATCCCTGGGTCGGGAACAGTTTGGAAAGGCCTTCGCTTAGTGTGCGGATTACGGACCAGCCGCCGGTAACTGTACCTAGCGCAATCAAGCCGTAGCACGTGATTTTAAGCCATACAGGTACATAGAAGCCGGAGAAACCTGCCGCCTGGGCAGCCTGGAGGCCGTTTCCGTATAAGAACTGCATTACAGGATTGTCCGGATTGGATGCGAATGCCGTCGCGAACAAGATAGCTATAACACCCATGGTCTTCTGTCCGTCATTGCCGCCGAATCCAAGCGAAAATGCAGCACTGGAAACCAGTTGCATACGCCTGAAAGTCTTGTCCACCTTCTTCACGTTAACCTTATGGAACAGAAGCATAATCAGGCAGTTCAGCGTGAAGCCGAGAACTATTCCTATGAGCGGTGAAATGAAGATGAAAGCAACTATCTTGAAGATACCGCTGGTTACAAGATACTGGCCGCCATAAACGAACCACACAGGCCCTATCAGTCCTCCAACAAGTGCATGGGAAGCTGATACCGGAAGACCGAGGCGGGTACAGAAAAAGATGTAAAGCACCGAACCCAGAAGAGCGGCAAGTATTACATAGACATCTATGCAGTTCTCTTCAACTATTCCCTTTCCCATGGTTGCAGCCACGGTAGTGTCAAAGATGAACATTGCCATGAAGATCCAGAATGCAGCCCAGAAAACGGCCACTTTAGGCGGGAGCGCCTTGGTAGCCACAACTGAGGCGATGCAGTTGGCCGCATCGTTCATTCCGTTCGTAAAACTGAATGCCAGGGCAATCAGTGCGGTTATCAGAACTATCGCAACCATATCAGCTGTTCTTGACCACTATGCTGCGGATGGTGCTGGAAACCCCCTTGGCAACGTCGGAAGTATCTTCGAGCGCCTGTGCGATATTCTTCTTCTTCACCAGTTCAATGGCATCCTTCTCTTTTTCGAAGAGATTGGACATATAAGTCTCGTAGATATCGTCCACTGTATGCTCGATATCCTTTATGTCGTCACAATACTTGTCCAGTAACTTGGCATCCTTGCGCATGGTATCGAAATGTTTCGTTATTTCAACAAGGATAGCTGCATCTTTGTCGATATACTCGGCAATCTCTATCAGTTTGCGAGAAGGATCCTTGGGCTGGTAAATGGCGATTTTCTTGGAAGCGTCGCGCATGGTGTCAAGGAATGTATCCATTATCTCCGCAAGCTCGTGGATGTCGTCACGGTCGAAAGGAGTGAGATAAGCATCCATCAGCACGTCAATCACCTTGTCGGTGATCTTGTCCCCTTCGGTTTCATGTTCTTTAATGCGGTGGGCAAGGATGCGGCGCTTGTCCGGATCGGATTCACGGGCCTGTTCAAGAAGCAGTTCCGAGGCTTTCTTGATATTCTCGGCAGCCTGAATGAAAAGTGGGAAGAAACTCTTTTCCTTCACCACGAAAAGTTGGAGAAAATGGTCGAAATTCATATCATAAGCTATTTTAGATCATCTGTGTAAACTGCCGCCGGCAAATCGTGCTGATTGTAGCGGGATGCCATGCTCATGCCATAAGCGCCGGCAGACTTTATGGTAAGCAAGTCTCCCCTGCGGGTCTTGGGCAAGGTGATTCCTTCGTCGAAGACATCGGTGGACTCACACGCCGTGCCTACTATCGTATAGCGTTCCCTTTCGTCAGAGCGGGAAGTGATATTCTCAATGTTATGATAGGCACCATACAGGGCAGGGCGTATAAGCTCCGTCATGCTCGCATCCACTATTACCAGCTTACGGCCGGTAGCTGTGGTCTTGTTGAACAATACGCCGGTAATCAACTCGCCGCATTGTGCCACGATAGCCCGGCCGAATTCGAAATGAACCGGACGGCCGCCAGTGCGCAGATGCGAATTGATAATTGCAAACACTGAAGCGAAATTGGGCACGGGCTCATTTTCCGGGAAGTCGTAATTGACTCCCAATCCGCCTCCCACGTCTATAAAGCCGAAATCAAGTCCCAGCGAAGTAAGATGGTCAACTATGCTGTTCACCTTCTCACAAAGATACTCAAACACATGAAGTTCCCGGATCTGGGATCCTATATGCAAATGCATTCCGCTCACTTTCACGTGCTTGAGCGATTTTATCCAGTCTATGTTGGCGATTATTTCCTCATAAGAGATACCGAACTTGCTGTCCGCCTGGCCGGTATCGATGCACTTGTTAGTCTTGGGATCTATATCGGGGTTGATGCGAAGGCCGACAGGCTGGACCTTGTCCAGGGAAGCGGCGATGTTGTCCACCAATTCAAGCTCCTGGAGAGATTCGCAATTAATGGCGAAAATGTCCTGCTCAATGGCGTAGCGTATCTCTTTGTCGCGCTTTCCAACTCCGGCATAAACTATTCCGGAAGGGGCAAATCCGGCTTCGACGGCACAGCGGACCTCATTACCGGAGGCACAATCCACCCCGAGCCCGTATTCCCGAATAATCTGCAGTACTCGGGGATCGTAATTTGCCTTGATGGCATAATGTATAACATAGCCGTACTTTCCGGCAACGGAAACGGCACTCTCCAGCGTCTGCCGGAGCAATGACAGGTCGTACAAGTAAAAAGGAGTTTCGTACGAACGGAGCTTCTCAGCGATCTGTCTGCTAATCATATATATCTTCTATCGGTTTATTAGTCCGGGATAGGCTTCCAGCGCTTTCTGGAGGCACTCGAGAGCCTTCGCCAGATCTTCTTTGTTCAATACATAAGCAATTCTTACTTCGTGCTTGCCTTCGCCAGGTTCCGTATAGAATCCGGAGGCGGGAGCCATCATAACCGTAGCTCCCTTATACCGGAATTCACTCAGGCACCAGATGCAGAACTTTTCGGCGTCATCCACCGGAAGGCGGGCAACAGTGTAAAACGCCCCCATAGGCATGGGACTGAACACCCCGGGTATGCGGTTCAGGCCATCGATGAGGA
>JAFWPT010000173.1 GCA_017509375.1 Bacteroidales bacterium
ACAGAAAGGACGGCTCAGGCCGTCCTTTTTTTTTATTATTTCCACCCTGTCCGCTGATATTGTTTTGTTGATTTATCAACAGGTTTTTCAACATTTCAAAGCCGTTTGCTTGCCTTTTTTAAATAAAAAAAGTAATTTTGCGAGATTTCTGGGCGAAAAAAACGGCCTCAGAAAACACTATAACCATGATTATTAAAGACTTACATAATGAAAAAATTGAACTTTTATGAGACCCCTGCGGTTATCCGGGAAGTGACGATCTTTCCGGACTCGGACATTTTGCAGGGTTCTGTCGTAGACTCAGCCAGCATCACTTCCGTCGGTCAGGAAGTTGATACTTATGACTTTGGCTCCGACAATTCATTTAACACGACATGGGAGTAACGGCTATGAGAAAGAGTTTCATTTTTACACTTCTTCTGCTTGCAGGCCTCTTCACCCTCGCAGGCTGCAGCGACTCCTTCCCCAAGGGCAAGGATGTCCGTTTCACCGCTGCTTCATCAAACAACATGGCCACAAGGACCGCCTACTCGGGCGATATCCAGAACGGCCGTGAGCGCATCGACTGGACCGACAGCGATGTGATCCGCATCTATACTTCAAGTTCCGCTCTGGTAAACGGAGAGGGACAGCGCTATTCCGACTACAGCCTGGTTGATATCCAGACTTCCGCTGAGAAGAGTACCGCAAAGCTTCAGACCCTTGATCCCAACGTCCGCGGACTTTTCTGGGAAGATGACGCAGCGGCAGCTCAGGCCACTTTCTACGGCATCACCCCTTCTACCACTCCCAAGAGCGAGAGCAACCCTCTCGGCGGCGTGTTTGACAATCTGACGGTTTCCGGAGCTCCGGACATCACCTGGACCGCCGATGATGCAAAGCACCTGCTTACCGGCGCCCCCAACATGGCCAGGGCATACCTTATTGCAAAACCCGCAAAGCTCGTCAACAAAAAGGTCGCTCTCGACTTCTATCCTGCCTATACGGCTTTCGACATCACCCTCAAGAGCAAGGAAGAGAGCGTGACTCTCAACAGCTTTGAAATCCTGTCGACCTCCAGCGACCTGGCGGGAACCTACTCCTTTGATTCCAACAAGCTAGCTGACGGACAGACCGCAACCGACGGTTTCATCCAGACTCAATCCGAAGCGGCCGGTTCGCAGAAGCGAATCGTCGTAACCTTCCCCGCCGGCACGGTCATTTCCCCCAACGACAGCGTCCGCTTCACCGTATTCGCCCTGCCTCAGGATCTGACGAATATCTCAGTTAGCGTCAACTTCGGTGAGAACATGGTCCGCACCCTCGCTCTTAAGAAGAACGACAGCCCCATCATCTTCCCGGCATTCCACAAGGCAAACATCAAGGGACTCGCCCTTGAAGCCGGTAACTGGAATTTCACTGTCGAGACCGCACTCAACGTGTTGCCCTGGACAACCAGCGACTCCGGTGCCTACAACATCGATATCAACAATACCGTACTTACCAGCCAGTTCTCGTTCCAGAGCACCCAGTATGCCAGCCAGTATGTTGTGCACGACGCGTCCGCCTGGACCAATACTTTCCAGGCAAGGCCGGAGGCAGCCCTCTATTTCGAATTCACGATTTCCGCTCCTGTGGGCGCCAATTGGAACATTCAGGCATCCGATCCCCTTGGATATTTCCAGGTTCACAAAATGGTAGGCGAAGATGCCCAGGCTCCTTCGGGAACCGTTGACGGCAATCTGATAGTCATCAGGGTAAAACCGAATATGACCAATATCCCCTCTCAGAGGTCCACGGATTATATAATGGAACTCCACACGTTCGTAACCGTGGGTGATGCTTCATATAATATCGATTCTGAGACTCAGACATACGATATTTACCATCACCTTGCCGAATTCATTATCCCGGCCAATAACTAAATGTGAGTATGAAAAAGATTGCAACAAAAATAGCTTTCGCGATGCTCGCAATAGTTGCGGCATCCTGCACCGTTCAAGAAATAGTGCCCGCGCCCGGAGATCTGGCTGTCGAACTCACCCTTAACTGTTCGGACGTAGCCGTCAGGGCAACCGAGCCAGGCCAGGACATCTACAACGAGAACACCATCGACCACGTCGATTATTTCGTATATACGGCCAACGCCAACAATGTGGCTGCCGTAGCACATGCAAGGGTGGCAAACCCCGGTACCACCTGCACCGTTGACCTCAACGCCCTGGTTTCGGCCGGCACGCTGACCGCCGGAGGCAAATGCTACCTCTATGTAGTGGCTAACTATCCCGATACCTTCACCGGTACCGAGACCGTTGCAGCCATCAAGGAAAAGAGCGTCGTTACCACCAATTTCGATACTGCGGTTTCCGGCAACAGCCCCCTGTTCGTGATGGATACCGAAGAGTTGATCGAGGCTGATGTAAACCGCAATGGTTCCACCGCAACCGCAAACCTCTACCGCCTTGCCGTAAAGCTTGACATAAAGGTCAATATCCCCAAAACAATTACGGTGACCGATGGCGGAACCTCCACCGTTTATGACTCCGACCCCGCTACGCTTCAGGTCTATTACCTGTATGCTACCAAGAAGGGCAAAATGGACGGAGCTCCCATGGAGTATTCCGATGCTACCGCGGCAAACTATTTCAATTATCCTTACAACCGCGCCACTTCCTACTCTGTGAACCCGGAGGATGCCGACAGCTATCTCGGCACCTGCAACCCCTTCTATACCTATCCCGAGAAGTGGAACACTTCCGATATAAGCGCTCCTTACTTCAAGATTGTCATGTCCTGGTCCAAGAACCACGACGATGCGACCAAGAAGCCTTATTATTATAAGGTTATGCTTCCCGAGGCCATCGGAGGCCAGATCGACAGGAATACCCTCTACAAGTTCCTTGTCAACCTCAGCATCCTCGGAAGTGAATCCGATGACGCTGCCGTGATCGTGGGAACCTACTATTGGGTAATCGACTGGAAGTCCGGTGCCGGTCTCGGCGAGGACGGACCGATCAGCCGCGGCAAGTATCTCGATATTCCCCGCGATACCTATTACCTCTACGGACAGGATTCCCTCAATATTCCCGTCATTTCGAGTCACGATATCACGGCTACCGCAACCGGTACCTATACCGATTTCTCGACCAATCCTCCGACAACCCGGAGCATTGCGCAGAGTGCCATCCATATCGACAATTTCGGCCGCGAATCTTTCTCTCTGAAGCACTCTCTCAACAGTGATATATCTTCCTCTTCGCTGAACTGCTCCAAGATAGAGTTCAATGTCACTGTGACCAACGAGGCCGGACTGACCGAGACCACCAAGATCATCCAGTATCCTTCGCTCTACATCGAGAACGAGGTTTCCAACAATTATGTTTACATCAACGGTGTAAGCAACCGCTCCAGCTACCAGGACTACTGGAATGTCAACGATGATGGCGATGGTACCGGAACTATTATGACAAAGAGATATAGTCCTTCTTTCAGCGATACATCTACTTATACAGACAGCGACGGTGGTTTGACCATTACTTTTGCAAATTATCGTTTTAATGATCGTACTTGGCCTCTTTCTGATTATTATATAATGGGAACATGGGGCAGTCAGCGTAATAATGGTATCATTACTGCATCGGTTCCGGAGGGTTGCGTGATTACAAGGATTGATATTTCCTATTATGATCCGCTTATCGGTTCTGAGCATAGTACTCAAGCTGTCAGCTACAATCCGACTGGAACTTCAAGCGACAAATACACTTGGAACGGATCATCAAGGAATGTGGTAATAACGATGACGACTACGAATAATGAAAACAACAGAAATGCCGTAACTGGTATCGCCGTCACTTATTCTTATCCTGGTACTACCGCAGGTCAGACTCTTGGTTATATAATTAACAGCAACTACAGTTCTTCTTTGAACAATAATATTTATACCGTCAATGTTTCCAACCTTTCCGCATTGAAGGAAGCCGGCAACCACTGGTATATTGCGGATCCCCGCACAACCGAAACCGTTGAGATTTATGCCTTGAGGGCAGGTGGCGCAACCACCGCGCCTCATCTTACCGGATACAGACCTACCAGGACAGATGCTTCTGATATCGTAGCTCCCAGTTTCAAGATTGCTTCTTTCCGTGGTGCCACAATAGAAGATGTTGGTGAGATAACGTATGAACAAGCGAAGAGACGTTGTG
>JAFWPT010000026.1 GCA_017509375.1 Bacteroidales bacterium
CATTGACGCGCGATTGCGCCAGAGCGAAGCTGCCGATCGTGAAAAATCATAAAAATCCAAACGTGAAAGGATCAATCCGAACAACGCGGTTGAGTATTTCGTATCCTACTACGATTATTACCAACCGGAGGCTTATATCCCTACCACCGATACATACATAGAGAAGGACCTGAGTATCAACGACCAGATAGAGAAGCTCCGTCTCAGCGCTGCCTCCGCACTTATGAGCGGCAGAAGGGACGTGATAGTGGTCTCCAGCGTCAGCTGCCTGTACGGAATAGGAAATCCGGAAGACTTTCACGCCCAGACCATAGAGGTGATAAAAGGTGAAAGGCGTAGCCTGACAGGCCTGCTTTACAAGCTGGTGGACGCCTTGTACAGCCGCACAGAAACCGATTTCAAGCGCGGAACTTTCAGGGTGCACGGGGATATAATAGACGTTTTCCTGGGTGGCGCCGACGAGGCCGTGCGCATAGAATTCTTCGGCGACGAGGTAGATGCCCTCAGTCTTATCGACCCGGTCACCGGGGCGCACATCGAGGAGCTTGAACGAGTGAGCATCTGCCCGGCCAACAATTTCGTGACTACACGCGAACGCAGCATAGCCGCCGTGAGCGCCATCCAGGACGATCTGGTCAAACAGATTGCCTGGTTTGAGTCCCAGGACCGCGGCCTTGAGGCCAAGCGCCTGAAACAGAGGGTAGAATACGACCTGGAGATGATAAAGGAGATGGGCTACTGTCCCGGTATCGAGAATTATTCCCGCTATTTCGACGGCCGTAAGGAAGGCGAGCGCCCTTTCTGCCTGCTGGACTATTTCCCCAAAGACTTCATTACAGTTGTGGACGAGAGTCATGTCACGCTCCCGCAGGTCCGGGCGATGTACGGAGGGGACCATTCCCGCAAGAGCGTGCTGGTGGAGTACGGTTTCCGCCTGCCGGCCGCTTCCGACAACCGTCCCCTCAAGTTCGAGGAGTTCGAAGCCCTCACCGGGCAGAAGGTGTACGTGAGCGCAACCCCGGCCGATTACGAGCTGGAGAAGTCGGAAGGCCTTGTGGTAGAACAGGTGGTGCGCCCCACCGGCTTGCTGGACCCTCCAGTGGAGGTTCGTCCCGTCGAGGGGCAGGTGGATGACCTGGTGGAGGAAATACGTAAACGTGCCGAGGATGACGAGAGGGTACTGGTGACAACTCTCACCAAAAGGATGGCTGAGGAACTGGATGAATACCTGCGCCGCATAGGAATACGGGTACGGTATATCCATTCCGACGTGGATACCTCCGAACGGGTGGAAATAATAGAGGATTTCAAACGCGGCCTTTTCGACGTCCTGGTGGGCGTAAACCTTCTGCGGGAGGGTCTGGACATACCTTCAGTGTCGCTGGTAGCCATACTGGATGCCGACAAGGAAGGTTTCCTGCGCACAGGCCGTGCCCTTACCCAGACGGCCGGGCGGGCGGCACGCAACGTAAACGGCCTGGTTATCATGTACGCGGACAAAATCACTCCCTCTATGGAACAGACGATAAGGGAGACCGAGCGCCGCCGTTCGCGCCAGATAGCCTACAACAAGGAACACGGAATAGTGCCTACCCAGGTACAGACTCGTACCAATGTACTGGCTTCCGAGCTCGGTTCCATGAAGGCCGTGCACGGAAAACTAGCAGGAGGAACCACGGGGCGTATGTCTGCCGCCAACTCTTACGACAAACCTGTGTACATCCCCAATCCCTCCGATTTCGGCAGGGGAGAGATTACGGTCGGCTTCGGTCACGATTCTGTCCGGGAGGCCGGTGCCGCTTATTCCGACGGCTTTGTAAAGGCCGATCTGGCGGCCGTACTGCAGGACCCCGTAATCCGTTCCATGTCCCGGTCCCAAATTGAAAAGATGATTTCCGACGACCGGGAGCGCATGAAGAAATCGGCGGCGGAACTGGATTTCACATCCGCCGCCCGTTACCGTGATGAGATGTGGGCGTTGCAGCAGTATCTCAAGGTCTGGCTTCCGCCCAAATAAAACCAAACGCATCACGCGGGAAAACCTCCCCAATCACTACATGGATAGTGATTTCCAAGTACTTATGGAAGAAGAAGTCGCGGATCCGGTTTACAGACTCGCAACCATGCGGATGAAAAGTTCCGTCATTACGTCTGCGGCGATGCCTGCCTGCTTCACCACGTCGTCCCCGTCGTTAAAATTCTTGGGAACGTTGCGGGAGTTGGCTTCGTTGGTAACCACGGACATACCGAAGACCCTTATGCCACAGTGACGTGCCACTATCACCTCGGGAATGGTGGACATACCCACAAGGTCGGCGCCGACCTCCCTGAAGAAACGTATCTCGGCAGGAGTTTCGTAGGTGGGCCCTGTACTGCCGAAGTAAACACCCTTGTGGAGATTGAGCCCCATCTGGATTCCCAATTTCTCTGCAAGTTTCTGTAGCTCAATATCGTACGCACAAGTCATATCGGGAAAACGGGGTCCGAATTCCTCCATATTGGGGCCGATAAGCGGGTTGGGCATCATGTTGATATGGTCCTTTATTATCACAAGGTCGCCAACATGATATTCGATATTGGTGGCTCCCGCAGCGTTTGAAACGAAGAGAAATTTTATGCCGAGTTTGCTCATTACCCTCACGCCCAGCGTCACCACTTCCATGGGGTAGCCCTCGTAGAAATGCAGCCGGCCCTGCATGGCAATCACTTTCTTGCCGCCAAGGTCACCAAAAATGAAATTGCCCTTATGTCCGATAGCGGTGGACATGGGGAATTCAGGCACGTCGCGGTAGGGTATGACTACGGAATTCTCGATTTTTTCGGCAAGTTTGCCGAGTCCGCTTCCGAGCACTATGCCTATAACCGGCTCATCGGGGCCGATACAGGATTTGAGGTAGCGGGCAGCATGGTTTATTCTTTCAACTCTTTCGTCCATATCTGTAATACATTCTGGTTATTGTTTTCGTGCAATGGTTATTACGCCTGCAAGCCTGAGGACATTCCTGTCAGAACCCTCAACCTCGACATATTTGAAGAATAACCTGTTACAGGTCTTCAAATTCTACGGACCTGTCTTCGGGCTCACGCTGGGGGATTACTCCTCCGAAACAAGTATTGGTAATGTATGAAATCACTTCATCCAGCCCCTCTTTGAACTTCTCGAAATCTTCCTTGTACAAAAAGATTTTATGCTTGTCATAAGTGAAAGTGCCGTCGGGATTGTTCCTGCGCTTGCTCTCGGTAATGGTAAGGAAAAAGTCTTTGTTACCTTTGGTCGACTTCACGTCGAAAAAGTAAGTACGCTTGCCGGCGCGGACGGGTTTTGAGAAAACGTCTTCGGAATTGCGCTCCTGATAAGCGTTGCTATCGTAATCGTCTCTATACATACGACAAAAATAATTGTTGATTTGTGCAAAAATATAACTTTTTCTCAGATTACGTGTTATCTTTGCAGGAAAATTTGTTTGAAAACTATGCTGAACAGAAGAATCCTCAGAATAAAGGCTTTCAAGGTTGTTTATTCGCGTGTTGAGAATCCTTTGACACTCAAGGAAGCGGAAGCTGAACTTGAGCGTTCCTGTGAAGCCACAAGGGATTTGTATTTATTCCTGCTGGCTGTCGCCGGTCCTCTTACCGAGGAGGCAAAATCCCGTTTGGAAGCCGCCAGAGGCAAATTCAATCCCACTCCCGAGGAACTTAATCCAAATACCAAATTCATAGAAAACCGTATCGCTCCTCTGCTTGCGGAAGATCCGGATTTCACCAAAATTATCAAAAAGAAAAAGTTCTCCTGGGATAATGATGACGTCTTCCTCCGTCACCTCTACGAGTCTGTCCGGGAGAAAGACTGGTTCAAAGCCTATCTGTCAGCTCCGGGGAGTTCCCTGCAGGAAGACGCCGCATTGTTCGCCCGGATTTACGAGGAGGAATTTCCGGACAACAAGGAGCTTGAAGATATTCTTACCGACGCTTCCATTTATTGGAACGACGAGCTCGAATATGCGCTGACCTGGTGCTGCAGGACTATGGATGCCCTGGGCAGAGGGCTCCGCTGGAATTTACCAGGGCTGTATATGAGCGAAGTCTCAGGCTCTGCTGGCAAGGAAAGCGACAGGGACTTCGTTTACAACCTGGTCCGCGCCGCGCTGCGCAATTTCGACAAGTATATGCAGATGATTGCTGACGTTACCCCTAAATGGGAAACCAACCGCATCTGCGCCACCGACCTCGCCCTCATCATCTGCGGGCTTGCCGAGGCCGACACTTTCGCCAGTATCGATTACCGGACTACCATCAACGAATTCGTGGAAATCTCCAAATACTACAGTACTCCGGAGAGCCGCGGGTTCGTGAACGGTGTACTTGATAAACTGATAAACAAAAAATAACGAATTATGAATCTTATTACAATTTTGCTTCAGGCAGCAGCTGAAGGACAGAGAGGCGGCGGTCTCTCCATGTGGATAATGCTCATCCTTATCTTCGTAGTGATGTGGGTATTCATGATTATGCCTCAGCGCAAACAGCAGAAAGAGGCCGAGGCGTTCCGCAAAGGGCTCAAAAAAGGAGATAAGGTGGTGACTGCCGGAGGTATTTACGGTACCATAGCCGAGGTAAAGGAGAATGAACGCTTTGTGGTGCTCAGGGTGGATAAGGACGTTACCATCAAGATTGACAAGTCATCCCTCCAGAAAGATCCTTCCGCGGCCCCTGTGGTCTCTGCAGTTTCTGCCGAACCCAAGAAAGAAACCAAAGAGTCCAAGGACAACAAAGACCCTCAAGAGCCCAAGGCAGAAAAGTATTGAAAAACTGGCCCCAATTCCTGCTGTGCCTCTTGCTTTCTGCAAGTATATGGCTGATTCACAATCTTTCCCAGGAGTATGCCGGGGTTGTGAACGTGCCGGTCGTGGCTCATAGCGGGATAACCGGCAGGGCGGCTGTGTCCCGGGCTGCTGTAACGGTAAGTGCCCGTTGTTCGGCAACCGGATTCAAACTATTGCAGCTTAAGCATATCCGTCATGAGGTCCCGGTGGAAATACACGCCGAGGACCTGGTGTGGACCGGGGAGGACAAATATACCGTGTCCTCTGCCGAGATGGCCAAATATACTTCTGACATATTCGGCTCCGGCGTGAGCCTGATAACCTTTCTGAACCAGAGCTACAGTTTTTCGTTTGCCCCTGAAAACTTCAAGACGGTTCCCGTGAGGGCCGTCTATTCTGCGACTTACAAACCGCAGTACATGGCGGCAAGTCCGTTGAAACTGGTGCCTGATTCAGTAACGGTTTACGGGCCGGAATCAAGGTTGGCCGCCGTGGATGAAGTGGTTACAAAATCCGTCAGCCTCAGCGACCTGTCCGGGAACAAGGGCGGGGTAGTCAAACTGGTGCCTTTGCAGGGATTGAGAATGTCCGCTTCTGACGTGACCTGGTCTTTGGATGTTGTGCGCTTCGTGGAGATACGCAGCAACGTAGTGCTTTCGGCAAGGAACGTACCGGCAGGCGTCAGTTTCGCAATTTACCCGTCGCGTGCAGAAGCTGTCTTCCGCTGCCTTTTCCCGGCAAAAGGAAATCCTGCCGAGCGTTGCGAGTTCTATGTGGACTTCAACGATTTTGCCTCTTCCATATCAGGACGGTGCGTGGCCCGCTGCGACAAACTTCCGCCATATGTGATTGACTGGAGTCTTGAGCCAGAAACTTTTGACTGCATTGTACGGGAGGAAGCGCAATGACGACTGTTCTGGTAACCGGGCCCATTGGGGGCGGCAAATCCACCGTATGCCGGTATCTGGAGGCAAAAGGCTATCCGGTTTATGACTGTGACTCCAGGTGCAAGGCCTTGTACTGCACTGTGCCTGGTCTAAAAACGAAGATCGAATCGGAGCTGGGAATACCGTTTTCCCGCTTGGATATGGTTTTCAAGAGCCCGGTCAAACTTGCGAAACTGGAGAACATAGTTTACCCCCTTCTCGTTGCGGATATTGAGGAATGGAAAGCCGTCCTTGGTTCTGATATGGCTTTTATCGAATCGGCAGTAGCCCTCGAAAAGCCTGCATTCGGCCATCTCTGGGACAAGGTACTGCTGGTTGACGCTCCTCTTTCCGTCCGCAGGCGCCGCAACGCCAAAGCCGAGGAACGCGGCGCGTTCCAACATTTTGATGACAAACAAGTTGATTATATTATAGTTAACGATTCAAAACTTGAGTCGTTGTTCCCAAAAATCGATAAATTTATAGAAGCATTATGAAAACCGATCTGGCTAAGATTTTATCCGTTTCCGGGCAGCATGGCCTTTACCGATATCTCGCACAGGCCCGCAACGGCGTCATTGCCGAAAGCCTGAGCGATCAGAAGCGCACTGCTTTGGACACTCACAGCAAGGTGTCCACACTCAACGATATAGCTATCTTTACATCCGAAGGTGAACTTCGACTTGCAGATGTATTTACAGCTATGAAGAAGGTAGCCGACGGCGGCAAAGCCGTACCCGTATCCAAAGATAAGCCCGAGGCCATCAAGGATTTCTTCGCTGCAGCCGTTCCCAACTATGACGAGGACCGCTTCTACGTCTCTCATATGAAGAAGGTCCTGGACTGGTACGCAGAGCTCGAAAAGTTCGCATCTTTTGATTTCGTCACGGACGAAGAGCGCGAAAAAGAACTTGAAGAGGCTTAAGGTAATCACTTTAGGCTGTTCCAAGAACAGCGTTGACACTGAGCATCTGCTGGCGGCCCTGCCGGCAGATGATTTTGCAGTAGTGGATGAAGGCCCTCTGGATTATCTTCTTTACAATACTTGCGGCTTTATTGGCGATGCAAAGGAAGAATCCATACAGGCAGTGCTGGAGGGCGTGGAAGCCAAAAAGCGCGGAGAAACGGGAAAGCTGATTGTATTCGGCTGTCTGTCACAACGTTATGCGTCCGAGATGCCAGCCCTTATCCCAGAGGTGGATGCCTGGTTCGGGGCAAGGGACATGAATCCTCTCCTGCGCTATCTGGGCGCGCCGCCGTCCCGGTTTACCAGCCGCTGCCAGGAGCAGCGCCGGGGCTATGCGTACCTGAAGGTTTCTGAAGGCTGCGACCGCCGCTGTTCCTACTGCGCCATTCC
>JAFWPT010000174.1 GCA_017509375.1 Bacteroidales bacterium
ACATTCTCGCCCCGGCCATATACAGGGAGCGGCTTACGGTGACGGATATTGTTGATAAACAAGGGGATGAGTTTCTCAGGGAACTGATAGGGGCCATAATTGTTGGAGCAATTGGTAACCACGGTAGGCATGCCGTAGGTATCGTGGAAAGCGCGTACGAAATGGTCTGAAGACGCCTTGGCGGCGCTGTAGGGGCTATGCGGCTGGTACTTCAAGTCTTCGGTGAAAAACTGTTCGCCGTACGCAAGATGATGCTCCCCGCTGGAAGCTTTGGTGGAGAACGGAGGCCTGATTCCCTCAGGATGTGTCATCTCCAGGGCGCCATAGACCTCATCGGTGGAAATATGATAGAAACGTTTCCCCTCGTATTTCTCCGGCAGGCTCTCCCAATACAGTTTTGCAGCCTGGAGCAGGCTCAATGTCCCCATAACATTGGTCTGGGCAAAGGTGAAAGGATCCTTGATGCTACGGTCCACGTGGCTCTCTGCCGCCAGATGGATGATGCCGTCCACCTTCTCGTCCTGCATCAGCTTATACACTCCCTCGAAGTCGCAGATATCCATCTTCACGAACTTGTAGTTGGGTTTGTCTTCCACGTCCTTCAGGTTGGCAAGATTCCCTGCATAAGTCAGCTTATCCAGGTTAATGATTTGATACTCAGGATATTTATTAACAAACAAACGCACCACGTGCGAACCTATGAAACCGGCTCCGCCAGTAATAATTATACTTTTCATCTTATTGGAATTTGCTATTTTGAATATTGGCTATGCATTCGGCGAGGCTGTCCGTCCAATAAGGGACTGTGACGCCGAAAGTCTGTTTGATTAATGTCTTGTCCAGCACTGAATAGGCAGGGCGCCTGACTTTGGAAGGGAATTCGTCCGAGTGACACGGCAATATGTCACAAGCGTCATGCCCGGATATGCGGGCTATGGCCTTCGCGAAATCGTACCAACTGCATACCCCTTCGTCGGTGAAATGATATATCCCGCAATGGCCTTCAAAACTGCGGGCGCTTATTATGTCCACGATGGCCATGGCCAGGTCTCGGGCATAGGTCGGAGTGCCCACCTGGTCGAAAACCACCTTCAACTGCGGCCGCTCCGAGCTGAGTTTCATGATGGTTTTCACAAAGTTACGGCCATATTCGCTATACAGCCATGCGGTACGGATCAAAATGTACCTGCAGCCCGAGTCCAGGACGGCCTGCTCGCCGCGGAGCTTTGTGAGCCCATAAACTCCGGTGGGGGTACCTTTCATATCCTCCCGGCAAGGGGTGTTGTACAGCTCCCCGCCGAATACGTAGTCAGTGCTTATATGCACCAGCAGCGCCCCGCTTTCCCTGGCTGCTCCGGCAAGCAGGCCCACTGCCTCCGCGTTCAGGCGTCCGGCCAGGTCGGGATTAGCTTCCGCCCCCTCCACATCGGTGTAAGCGGCGCAGTTCACTATCACGTCCACCTTCTCCTTGCTCAGCATTTCGCGTATTTGCTCCAGGGAGCAGATATCCAGTTCGCCCACGTCCGTCAGTATGTAACGGTCGCTCGAAGAAGCGGCAAGATTTCCTATCCAGGAGCCCAGCTGCCCTTTAGCTCCTGTCACCAGTATATTCATATCTTTTCGACTGTTTCCACGTCCAAATCCATAGTCGCCGCACCAAGCAAGCCCAGCTTGACGGCAAGACACCTTCCGGCCTCAACGCTCAAGAGTTCGCACTCCAGGCCTGTCAGCGGCCCGCTGGTAACACGGACCCGGTCTCCGGGAGCCAGAGGTTCCCCGATGAACCGTACCGCTTTGCCGCCGTTTTCCACCATGCGCCGGAAAGTATCCATCTCCTCATCCCCCACCACGGCCGGCTTGCCGGAAAAAGACAGGAACCGCCATATTCTGGGTTCCGCCTGCAGGATTCCCGGCCGTTCCGAATTGTGGCAACGCACAAAGATAAACCTCGGCACCACCAGGCTCTCCACCAGCTTCCTGCGGTCACTCCATTGCCTGACTTCCCGGCGCAGCGGCAGATAGCACTGCACAGCCTTTGCCTGCAAAGTGGCGGCAACATTCTTTTCCTGGCAGCTTCTCACACATCCCACGTACCAATGCGGAGTATCTGCGCCGGTTCGTTTATCGCTAAGCATATCAAACAGACAAATTTAGCAATATCTGCCGATAAAACAATGCTTACGCAAGATGCAGGTTGGACTCCAGTTTAAGATCTTCCTCCGTATATGAATCCAGGCATTTTATCAGGTAGTCCACCATTGCATCGGAGAACACCCCCTTATCGGTATAAATGCGCCTGTCCTTATCCAGTTCCGCGGCCGCCTCCTTGCACGACGCCGGCAGCTGCTCCAGGGAGTGCAGCAAAGCCGCATTGCCGGAAGCATGAATATCCACCCCGAGTCCCACATAAGTGCGACGCGCCACCTCCAGGGCGTCCGGCATGGCAAAGCCGTGACGGGCGGCGCAGCACAATGCAGCCATCAGCAGATAAATATTGGAAGTAGCATCCGAGGCCCTCCACTCGAAAGTCGCCTTGTCCGAAAAGTCCCGCTCCTGCGCTACTTCATCAGGATTGCAGATTGCCGACATATCTTTCGTACTTGTCCATCCAAGAGGGACGCGTACCAGGGCGCTGCGGTTAGAGTGAGACCAGCAAAGCGAAGTCGGAGCCTCCTGATTGGGCACCAGACGCATGAAGGAAAGGGGATGAGGGTTGCCGAAGGCCGGCAGCGAAGTGCCTGCATCCATAAAACCGGCTATAGCCTTGCGCACGGTGTCGGTGATGTCTCCATCAGCCGCCATTACGCTCCTGCCGTCCCGGGTGAACTTGCAATGAACGTGCATGCCGGAGCCCGCCTTGCCGGCGCTGATTTTGGGAGCAAAAGTGATGGTGACTCCGTACTTGTAGGCCAGCTGGCGCATAATCCATTTGGCCACAATCAATTGCTCGGCAGCCTCTTCTATATCTACAGGGAGGAATTCTATCTCGTTCTGTTCGTATATCTTGCCGTCCATGCGGAAATTGCCCACTTCGCTGTGGGCATATTTCACCATGCCGCCCGCCTGGGTAATCAGGCGTATGGCTTCAACCCTGAAACCGGAGAATTTGTTGAAAGGGGCACTTTCGTGGTATCCCTTTTGGTCTTCAATAGGATACATCCCGTCATCTTCAGCGATTATGTAGTACTCCAATTCTCCCATGGTCTGCATTTCCAATCCGGTCTGTTCACGAAACACCAGGCTCGCCTTATGAAGTACATATTCCGGAGAACTCTCGAATGGCTCTCCATCCCGGTTGAAAAAGGAGCATAGGAGGTCCACGGTCGGAACTTCGGTAAAGGGATTCCGGAAAGCAGTGCGGTACCTGGGCACCACGTAAAGATCGCTACGGCCAGCTTCTACGAAGGGGAACAGACTTGAGCCGTCAACTCTCTCCCCCGCTTCCAGAATATTCAGCAGATGATCTTCATCACGGACCACAAAATTGAGAGTTTTCAGGCGGCCGTCCCATCCGCAATAATGGAAATTCAATACTTCTACTTGATTGTCAATACAATACCGGACCAATTCGGCCCGAGTTCTGATTTTAAGCATAGGGTTATCAATTATGTCTCTCAAAATTACGGAATAAAATCGTATTTTTGTCCATCATGAAGAAAATAATTCTGCTGGCTTCTTTATTTATTCCCCTGCTGCTTGCAGCCCAAAGCAAGACTCTGCGGCTGGACTATATATTCTACGGAAACGACAAGAGCTCCGGTATAGCCCTGAGCGAATTAAGGAGTTTTGAAGGCTGGGCCGGCCGCCGCAGGCACTTGGACCAGCTTCCGCTCCAAGGCAACGGGTGCATAACGATGCGCGACAGTCTCGGTAATGTGCTGTACTGCTGTTCTTTCAGTTCCCTGTTTCAGGAATGGCAGACGACCGAAGAAGCCACCCGTACAGACAAGAGCTTCGAAAATGTTTTCCAGGTGCCCATGCCAGAAGGCAAAGCGGAAGTCTGTATCGAATTGTTCGACACCCACGGCCGCCGCGCTGCATCGCTTACCCATCCGGTAAACCCGTCGGACATCCTTATCCGTCCCGTCACCGGCCTGGCTCCTTGCCGCGATTTGCTCATAAGCGGCCCGGTAGAAAAATGTATAGATGTGGTTATAGTGGCAGAAGGATACACCGCAGCAGAAATGGAGACATTCTACAAGGACGCACGTACGGCAATGAATTCCATACTCTCCCACAAGCCCTTCGACAGACTGAAGAAGCGTTTCAACTTCCGCGCGGCCGGCCTGGAGTCCCGGATGTCCGGAGTGAGCATACCCGGAAAAGGTATCTGGCTCGACACCCCTCTCCACTCCCACTTCGACACCTTCTACTCCGACCGCTATCTCACCACCCCGCACGTCAAGGACTTGCATGACGCCCTCGCGGGCATACCCTACGAACACATCATCATACTCGCCAATACGGACAACTATGGAGGCGGAGGCATCTACAACTCTTACACCCTGACGGCAGCGCACCACAAACTGTTCAGGCAAGTTGTCGCCCATGAGTTCGGCCACAGTTTTGCCGGCCTCGCCGACGAGTATTATTACGATGACCAGTACGGCGACTACTACCTCGCCGACAGGGAGCCGTGGGAACAGAACATTACCACGATGGCCGATTTCGGAAGCAAATGGCAAGACCTGCTGGGCAAAGACGGAGTGAGCGTCATCGAAGGAGGAGGCTACAAGAGCAAAGGAGTTTGGCGCGCCTGCGAAGACTGCCGCATGAAAACAAACGTGGCAGACGGATTCTGTCCTGTCTGCCAGCGCGCCATCGAGAGGATGATTGAATTTTACACCGAATAATCAGAAGCTTAGGGCAATAGAAGCGGAGTAGCTCCTGCTCAGTGGGTCATAATATGGCACGAATGCCACCTGTGCCTTTCCGGAGCCGCCGAAGCCGTCCCAGGAGACATCGGGAATATGGAGCCATTTTTTTACCGGGTCCAGCAGCCAGCCGCCGACATGGGCGGACAGGATTCCCAGACCTGCCCCTGCCAGGACATCTCC
>JAFWPT010000175.1 GCA_017509375.1 Bacteroidales bacterium
AGATTCCTTTTTTTGACAAGTGCTAATTTACTGCTATATCGGGGCGCAAGTCAGAATCCCACAAGAAAACGGACAGAGCCGACTTTTATTCGATTTTTTACAACCTTTTTGTAAAAAATCTATTTTGACGATATGGCGAGCACACATGACTTGCCACTGTCAAGCGGCAGGGCAACTTTCATTTCCGTTCCCTTGCCCGGCTGACTTTGACAGTCAATCTGACCACCCAGGAGTTCCAAAATACGTTTGACAATGGAAAGCCCCAGTCCATGGCCTTTTTCCTGATGCGATTCATCGCACTGATAAAACCGTTCAAAGATATGCGCCTGTTTATCTGCAGGAATTCCCATACCTTCGTCACGAATGCACACGCAGATGGAATTTGACGCCAGTTCTCCTGATATATGTATGGTACTGCCAGCTCCGGAATACTTCACTGCATTGTCAATCAGATTCAGCCACACCTGCTTAGTCAAATCCGGGTCGCTTTCAATCTGCAGGGGCGGCAAATCAATGGCAAAAGAAATATCTTTGACCTCCCATCGCTCAGCCAGCAAAATCACGCACTGACGTATCTGCTCGTCCACGGCAATATCTTCATGCCGCATGACAATAGCTTGGGCATCGAGCCGCGATAACCGCAATAGATTTTCCGCCAATCGCGAAAGCCGCAATGCCTCCTCATGCACCAGTTCCGTATATTCCCTTCGTTCCACTTCGCTTAGTCCGCCTTCCAGCAGAATTTCCGAAAAGCCCACAATCGAGGAAAGCGGTGTCTTAAATTCATGGGACACGCTGCCGGTAAAGCCCTTCTGCATGTGGTCAATACTCTGCAGTTCCTTGGCCATGCGGTTAAAATTATCAATGAGCGCATAGCTTTCCTCGGTACCTATATAGGCCTCCGGCTGCGGCACACGCACACTGAAATCCCCTTTGGCAATCAGCCCCGTGGCCTCCACTACATCCTGCGCCGGGCGGATGTAATACCCGGCCTCCCACGCAAGCAGCAAGGCTCCCGAAACCACGGTAAGCAGGCTGCAAATAATCAGCGCCACAGGAAGTTCCAGCGACAGTCCGGCAATACTGTCCAAGAGATAGACAAGCAAGCTGGACACGCCGCAGCAAAAGGCCAATGTCAGCAGCGTTGTCAGACTGTGATAGAGCCTTAGCGGCAGAATAAATTTCTTTTTCATGATGTCTGTTCCTTAAAGACCGCTTTATAGCCCAGACCGCGCACGGTTTCAATGGCAAAGTCGGGATTATCGGCAAAGCGGTGGCGCAGCTTTTTGATATGGGCATCCACATTGCGGCTGTCAGTATCCTTGTCCACGCCCCAAATCTCGTCCAAAAGTTCCTGACGGGTAAAAATCTTGCCCGGCTGATTGAGCAGTTTAAAGAGCAGATAAAACTCCTTGGGAGGCAGAGTATCGGTCTGCTCTCCCGTCTGCACCGTAAGGGACGCATAATCAAGAATCGTGCCGCGAATCGTCAGCCGCTTTTCACTCATCAGCTGCACCCGGCGCAATAACGCTCCCACGCGCAGCATGAGTTCCCTGAGCTGAATCGGCTTAACCATATAATCATCCGTACCTGCCCGAAAGCCCCGTTCCATATCCTCCATCTGTCCCTTGGCGGTGATGATTAAGATGGGCAAATCCATTTTCGCGCCGCGCAGGGCGGAGGTGAGTTCCAGCCCATCCATCCGGGGCATCATCACGTCGCTGATGATGAGGTCAATATGCTCCCGTTCCATAATATCCAGGGCCTCCTGCCCGTCAAAGGCCGGAAAGACATTGTACTGCTCCTGTTTCAGCTTTGCACAAATCATACGGTTGAGATTTCTGTCATCCTCCGCTACTAATATTGAAAACATAGGCTGCCCCCTTTACATAGAAAATCGCATCTTATGTAAATTTTATTATCCCTATGTGACTTGTATATGACTTTATTTCGCCCTGCCAATATAAAATCCTGTTTACGCCATAAAGATAAATTGCAGTTTGACAGTTAGTGCCTGCTTATTTTTATTTGTTACAGCTCATCGGGGTGGAGGTGGTATGATGTTGTACACTTTTAGTTGACACTTATCTCTCACAAGATAGAATGGGACTCATGAGAGATAAGGAGAGCGAACAAGATGGCAGCACAAAAGCGCTACGACATGGAATTCAAGAAACAGGCAGTCAGGCTGGCCAAGGAGATTGGGGGCTAAAAGGCGGCCAAGGAGCTCAATGTGTCCCCGGATACCCTGTACGGCTGGATGCGAAAGGAGCGAAACGGCAGTATCGACCTCGGACCGGGGACACGCACCCCGGAAAATGCCTTGGGACTCGCCGAGGAAGTGCAGCAGCTCCGGGCGGAAAACAAGAGGCTGGGAAGGGAAATCAAGCGCCTCAGGGAAGAGAACGAATTTCTGGAGGAGGCCAGCGCTTTTTTCGCCGCGAGCCGTCAGAAGTCAACATTTTGACGCAGGAGGTTTCCTATGGTTCTTCCTGCACTCTATGAGATTCAGAATATATGTTCAGAACAATGGGAGGGATATCCATGATTTATGGCTATGCACGCGTCTCAACGAAGAGGCAGCTGGAGGGGAATGGCCTTGAAATTCAGGAGAAAGCGTTGCTGGATGCTGGTGCTGACACAGTAATCAAAGAGCAGTACACCGGCACGACCATGCAGAGGCCTCAGCTGGATGCCTTGGTGGAGCGTATGAAAGCGGGTGATATGCTGATGGCGGCCAAGCTGGACAGGATAGCAAGGACGGCT
>JAFWPT010000176.1 GCA_017509375.1 Bacteroidales bacterium
GGAATAAGGGCCAAAGTGACGAAATAGCTGAGGGCAACGCATTGGAAGCCCATTCGGTTTTCCGCGAAGGTGTTGATAGTTATACGCACTAGTTTGACGGTAGTTACAAGCCTGGCGTAACTCTTGGACACAAGGGAGACTTTGCGCGTGTCAATAGACCAGATATGGTCTGTAAACAAATCTTTAAGTCTTCCCATTTCTTAAAACAACGTCAATTCTTTAACTTCTCCTGCAGCCGTGGAATCCTCCGGCAAAAGACTGAGGAATTCTTCCTCGGACAATACATCGATACCCAATTGCGAGCACTTGCGAATTTTTTCCGGGCCCGGTTTACTGCCGGCAAGTAAGAAGGAAGTACTGCCGCTGACCGATGATGCACATTTGCCGCCATGACTGGCAATAAGTTTTTTCATTGCGTCCCTGGAGACGCTGAAATTGCCGGAAATGACTATAGTCTTCCCGGCCAGTACATCAGACGCCGCCCTGGCTTCATCCCCGACGGAAAAGCGCAATCCGGCGGATTTGAGCCTTTCGATTTCCTGCAAATGAGCTTCGTTGTGCATATATTCGTAAACGCTTCCGGCTATAACATCTCCTACTTCTGCGACTTCCAGCAACTGTTCCATGCTTGCCTGAGCAAGTTTATCAATATCACCGAAATGGCGGGCTATATCATTAGCCGTACTTTCTCCTACGAATCTGATGCCAAGAGCAAACAGAACCCTTTCAAAAGGTACTTCGCGGGTCTTGGCAAGACTGTCGAGAAAACGCTGGGCGGAACGCTCCTGCCAACCTTCAAGACTCATGAGTTGATACTTGCTGATATGATACAGGTCAGCCGGGCCGTGTACGAGCGAAGCCTCATAGAACTGATCGACCGTAGCCTCTCCAGCCAGGATATTCATGGCTTTCCGGCCCATAAAATGGAGAATGCGCCCCTTGATCTGGGTAGGGCACCCGTCTCTGTTGGGGCAGAACCATTTGGCTTCGCCAGGCTGTTTGACAAGGGGAGTACCGTAGTCCGGACACAGCTTAGGGAAAACAGGCGGCACGGAAGACTCCGGGCGGAGGGACAAGTTTACACCCGTGATTTTCGGAATTATTTCACCGCCCTTTTCTACAAATACCGAATCTCCGATACGGATGTCCAAGGCTGCGATCTGATCCTCATTGACCAGGGTGGCGCGCTTGACCACGGTGCCGCCCAACTGCACCGGCTCAAGATTCGCCACCGGAGTAACGGCTCCTGTACGCCCGACCTGGTAATCAATACTAAGAAGGGGAGTACAAGCTTGTTCTGCCTTAAACTTGTATGCAACTGCCCAGCGCGGGGACTTGGCTGTATAGCCTAAGACCCTTTGGGCCTGTAGCTCATTTATCTTGATTACAATGCCGTCTGTCGCAAAAGGCAGGGAGCGGCGGGCCTCATCCCAATAATCTATGTACGCCCGGATATCGTCGATACTATGGCAGAGCTTCCTGTGCTCGGAGACGGGCAAGCCCCAGGAGGCAGCCTTCCGGAGTGCCTCGTCATGAGTCTCGAAAGGTACGCTCTGGGCAGGAATATGGTACAGAGTACACCACAGGCCACGCCGGCCGACTTCTGATGGATCGCCAAGCTTAAGGGAGCCGGAGGCTGCATTCCGAGGGTTGGCAAAAGGAGCCTCTCC
>JAFWPT010000177.1 GCA_017509375.1 Bacteroidales bacterium
ATAACAAAACATGGTTTTAAAAAAGTTTAGGAGGGACTATGATGAAAACCAATGCAGCAGAAAAGGTTGTTATAGGAGATGGTGTTATGAAAATAATTGACTGCGAATTTCACTATTACTTACCTGAATTGATGGAATATCTTTCCACACGTAATAATGCAATGAGTATTATCCGGAAACCAAAACCTTGGAAGTGAGAGATAAAGTTTTTGCTCATTTTGACGGGGTAACGAACGAATACCCGGTTATTGATGAGCTTATGAATTTTGGAGCAGAAAGAATTGCCGTCATGGATAAAAACGGCATTGATGTAGGCGTTATGGCCTCTTCCCCTGCACTGGAAGAATTACCGGAAAAAGAGGCAATATATTTTGCCCAGAAATCTAATGATGCTGTTGCTGAAATTATAAAGTTCCCCTCGCCTGTCCCTTCTGACCGGCAGTTTCTCCCTTGCCTGCCGCAGCAGCGCCATATCCAATTCCGCCGAGATAATTGCCTGCGCTTCCCCTGCTTCGGCCAGGATCGTGCCCCAGGGGTCAATTATGGCTGAATGTCCCGCCAGGGGCTGCTCAGTCTGGCCGTCTGCTCCATTGGCGGCAACCACGAAGAACTGCTGCTCGATGGCCCTGGCGCGCAGCAGGGTCTGCCAGTGGGTGAGGCGCGCCAGGGGCCAGGCGGCGGGCAGAAAGAGGATATCCGCCCCCTCCAGGGCCAGCCTTTCGATAAAGGCGCCGAAACGGATATCATAGCAAATGGCAAGGGCGCAGCCCACGCCTTCCAGCTCAAATACACAGGCACTGCTGCCTGCCGCAAAGTCCTTATCCTCCCCGGAGGGACTGAAAAGATGTGCCTTGTCGTAGCTGGCTATGACCTTGCCGGAGCGATCCAGTACATAAGAGGTGTTATACACCAGGCCATCCTCTGCCAGCCGGGCTGCCGTGCCGCCCACAATATTCACCCGATGCTTCCTGGCAAGCGCCGCCAGCGTCTCTCGTGTTTCCCTGCCGTCAGGGTCGGCGTAGTCTCGTATGGGACGCGGATAGAAGCCCAACTGCCGAAGTTCCGGCAGCAGCACATCAGGCCCCGCTGCCATGGCCTCAGCAACCAGTCCGGGCAGGGCAGCAAGATTATCCTCCGGCTTGGCGAAGGCGGTATTCATTTGCAGTACAGCGGCTTTCAAGACTATTCCTCCCTGCACGTTTTTGCTCAGTATACCATTTAGGCTGATTTTCAGCAACCGGTGAAGCTTTGAAGGGCAATGTATAAATCCTAACAGGCAGGAATCGGCAGAATTGTGAAGAAATAATTAAGGCAGAGGTCTTACACTAGGGCGTGTTGATAAACGGAAACTGTGCGATACAGCGAGACAGTTTTTCGTATGGCAAGGAAGTGAAGCCGCAGTCGTAGCGACGCATAGCTAGTCCCCTTGGGGGCAGGGCTACGTCAAGGTTTCACTGACGCAGACAGGCGGAAAAATGGCCGCTGTAGCGTGCAGGTGGAGTTTTTCAACACGCCCTAAGTTGGATGCCACCTGTTACTGGGAGGAAATTAAATGGAAAAATTACCAGAATATCAAGTGTCTGTTATCACTCCTTTTCACAATGTGGACATGGATATGTTTCGTCGCGGCTACGAATCTTTGCAACGCCAATCTATTGGTTTTGACAATATTCAGTGGATAGTTGTCCTGCACAATACGAAGCCGGAAATCAGGGCAGAGGTAGAGAAAATGTTGGCAGGACAGGAAAATATCATCATTAAAGTGCTGGACAATGACATACATACCCCTTCCAGTCCCCGTAATTACGGCTTGCAACTGGCTACGGCCCCCTATGTGGGTTTTCTGGATGGAGACGATAGTTTTACGCCCCTCTGTTTGCAGACGACCGTGGATAAAATGAAAAAACATGCCTGCCAGATGGTAGTGTTTCGTCGGGAATACGAACTGGAAAGAGAGGGACTGTTTCCCCTGACGGAGATTGTCCTGTGGGATCAGACCACAGAGGAAATCATTATCGAGCGGAACAACTGGGATGATATAAGAATGTTCAGCGGTATTTGGGGTATGGTGACATCAAGGCTGTTCGACAGGAAATTTTTGTCGGAAAGCGGCATTACCTTTGATGAAACGGTACCCTACGGCGAAGATATACTGTTCATTATCGAAGCCTATGGCAAAGCAGAGCGGATTTGCTATCTGCCCCAATTTATCGGCTACCATTATTTCATCAATGGCGGCTCCGCAGTGCAGAGCATGGAAAATAAGCCGGGGAAAGTGCTTATTTCCTACGCGGAAGGTTTTTGTCGTATTTTCGATGCGGCCTTTAGGAACGGTATTTATATTGATTATTTGCTGGCTGATTTTCTCGCCATGTTCGCCGGGGTTATGGTGAACGCGAAAGATCTCACCCTGGCAGACCGTCAGGCAATCAAAGAATGTTTAGAGCCTTATGTCCATAAAATTCCCGTGCTTCCAACAAGCAAATTGTGTACTGAACAGGAAGCCAAACTGCGGTATGAGCTTCCGCGGGAGGTTATTCTGCATCCGGAGAACTTTGACAAAGGCCGTCACACACAATCACTGTGGAACGGTGAGGGAACTCTCCTGGAAATCCTGCGGCATAACAACGACACTGACTATGGAAAGTGCTACTATTTTGCTGCCTTGCAAGCAGCCGAGGGCTATCAGGCCAGGGTTCCCTTGTCGTCTTATGGCACATACGCTCCCTTAATCCAATTGCAGACCCAAATAGGCGAACATGGCATTTTTGCAGCCGATCCCGTTAAATATTACTTGCTGACCGAGAACGAAATGGGAGAAACTCAGTTATTTCCCGCTACCCAAAAGCATTTGCAACCCTATGTAAAAGCGTTTACCGATATGGTACGGGATAAAACTTCTTTTGTCTTATTGGAAAGCCTGCCAAGGTATCGGGCATACAATGACCGTGGAGTGCTGAATTCTCTGCCCGGTGTTATCCTCACCGAATTTTTCTGGCAAGAGCGTAATACTTTACAGGGGAATCACGCCAACTTTACCACGCCGGAAGAATTGCTTTTTCCCACAGCGGTATTGGATACTTTGTATCTGCGGGTGCTATTTGCGCTGAAAGAGGAAAAAGTAGAGCAACTGATAGCGCCATCTACCTGGGGAATTGTGGAGACGCTGACCTTCATAGAAAAACATTGGGAAACTATCTGTCACGACATAGAGCAGGGGGAAATCAGCTTTATCGTGAACGTTTCCGAGAAATTGCTAAAACGAATGGAAGGGCATTTAGACGGTGATAAAGAGAGAGCCGATCAGCTCCGTCGCGCCTTTAGCGCAGGTTTTGATGCCAAGCTGCTGTCCAGAGTCTGGCCGAACCTAAAGCGGATTGTAGCTTTCGGCGATGATTCCTTCCGCATTTATACGGACAGATTGCGGAAATATATCGGCGATATTCCTTTGGATAACGGTTATTTTATGGTATCGGCGGCTCTTGTGGGACAAGCAACGGAGGGAAGCAACAAGTATCGGCTGCTTGACGGGCATAATTTCTACGAATTTTTGCCACCAGCGGCAGCGGCCGGTGAGACACCACGCCTTTTAGCCACGCTGAAAGAGGGTGAAATTTACGAACTGATAGTTACCAATCAGGCCGGACTCTATCGCTATCGCACAGGCTATTTGATTCGTGCGGAGGAGAGGAGCGGCGGCAGCTTGATTTTCTCCCTGGCCGGTCGTCGCGGGCAATCGGCCAGGGTGGGGAGCGCAACCCTCAGCGAGTCTGATGTCTACCTGGCCATAACCAGGACAGCCGACGAGCATGGGCTTGATGTGATGGATTTTGCCTTTTATGCAGATGAAGCGGGTCTGACAATTCTCCTGGAGCTGGCAAGTACAGCGGAATCGGGAGGGAATTTGAGCCATACCGAGGCGGATGTCATAGCCGCTTCCCTTGACACATTTTTGCATCAGGGTAATAACGACTATGCTGCCCACTGCAGGGTTTTATGGAGCGAGCCGCAAACACACTTGCTCTACCGGGATTTGCGCCGCTATCGGGAGCAATCCGCACCGTACCAGATAGAGCCTACGCATTATTTGAATACGCCGGAGAAGATAAATTTTTTCACGCATACTGTACAGTAAGGTTGATAAACTAACGAGGAGATAAGCATGGAGAAGCTTGCAGGGGTCAGCATAGAGAGCAGTTTTGCGGCACCGGAATTGAGGATTGCTCTAAGTGGGCAGCTGAGGGCAGATAACGTGCCGGAAACTCAGGCGAAAATAATGGCCCTGCTGACTGCAAACAGACCCTCTGCAGTTACGGTGGATGCCGCAGGGTTAAAATATATTTCCAGCAGCGGTCTGCGGCTATTGCTTATATTGAAAAAGAAATGTCCCGCCTTGCAGATGATAAACGTTTCTGGCGATGTAGATGAGATATTGCGTCAGACAGGGATTGACAAATTAGTGCCTTATAAGCGGGCACTGCGGGAGATTTCCGTAGAAGGCTGCCCCTGTATTGGACGGGGACAGAACGGCGAAGTATATCGTCTCGACCGGGATACGATAGTCAAGCTATACGCCCCCAATGCAATCACCGTCGATTCAGCAGAGCGTGAACGCCAAAAGGCGCAAGCTGCCTTCCTGCTGGGGGTTCCCACGGCAATTTCTTACGAGGTGGTAAGCTGCGGTGAAAGGCTGGGGCTGATCTTTGAACTGGTGGATGCCAAAAGCATCAGGGAGATAGTAATTGCCGATCCTTCCCGCCTGGAAGAACTCGTCCTCAAGTGGGCTGCCTTGGCGCGAAAACTTCACAGGCTCGCGCCAGCCCCGGACACTTTCCCGGGAATGTCTGGAATTTATCATAGCTGTATCGATGCGTTGGATGACCTGTTTACCCAGCCAGAACTTGCACTCCTCCACAATATGGTAGATTCTTTGCCCCCTGGCAATTCCTTCCTTCACGGGGATTTTCATCAGGGGAACGTCATGGTACAGGGTGACGAACTGCTGCTGATAGATATGGCCGACGCGGCGGTGGGACATCCCTTTTATGACATCATGGGTATCTATATGCTGGGCGTAAGGCTTGTGCAAAAACTCCCTCCTGCCATGTCAAAGGAAATCGTGGGCTGGGATGCGCCTACGGTGTATCGGGCTTGGGAAATCTTCCGTCAGCATTATTTTCAAGACAGCATTGACTTGAGGGATTTGGAGGATATGGCCACAGCTTACAGCGAACTGCGCTATTTGACCTTTTGGAAAATCTTTTCCCTGACGGACGAATTTCTCCGCAATGAGGTGCAGCGAATCAGAGAGGATTTCCTGCCCCAGGTGGAAGGTTATATCCAGCGGTTCAGAGGACTGTTGTAGCAGGAGATATGAATATGAATGAAACTCTTCTGAAAAGCACATACCGCCGCTTTATGGCAAAGATGATCCTCAACAACTTGATGGTTTTCCTCGGTTCCTTAGTGAATGGCATTGTCATTAGCCGTTATCTGGGAACGGAAGCCATAGCAGCCTTTCAGTTGACCCTGCCCCTTGTCTTTGCGGTGATGGTGTTCAGCCAGATTATCTCTATTGGGGTTCAGAATAACTGTGCCAAAAGTTTGGGGGTCGGCAGGCCGCAGGAGGCTTCGGCCTATTACTCTGTGGCGGTGGCGGCAATCCTGCCGCTGTCGCTTGCGGTGGCGGCGGGCTTGTTTGGTTACGCTGAATCCATTGCTGCTTTGCTGGGTGGGAGCGGCGAGGTTGCCGCCCTGGCCGCTGCCTATTTGCGAGGAATTTCTCTGGGACTGCCCCTTTTGCTGTTCCTGCCCATGCAGTCAGCAGTTCTTTTCCTGACGGGGCAGGCGAAATGCGTCATGTGCGGCGTGGCGGTGCAAGCCGGAGCAAATATCGTCGGGGCACTTGTCAATGTGCTCTATTTGCACGGCGGTATGCTGGGCATGGGAATAGTGATGTCCTGCTGCTATTGGGCGGCTCTGTTGGTCATGCTCCGGGGAATCCGGCAGGGAAGGGATTGTGTCCGCTTTTTGTGGCGCGGCTTCTCCTGGCGGCAGTTGTGGCCAATACTGCGCATAGGTTTTCCATCGGCGACGGATCGTCTTTTCAAGACCATACAGATGTTTGTCATCAATCACGTTTTGCTTGTTATAGCGCC
>JAFWPT010000027.1 GCA_017509375.1 Bacteroidales bacterium
CAATTTGATAACCGAACCCAAATTCATAAACTGGAGCTTCCCCACTTCTGTATTGGTATAGGAGGGAACGTCTTCCGTCAATTCGAAGGGTATTGATACCATGGGCATGGCATCGGCACTGCCGTTTGATTGATTCGCGGGGATTTCCAGTTTTATAGCTGTGGCTTCTTTCGAATCATTGCCGGATCTGTACGGAGCATAGGCATAGACCTTGTCACCGGTCGACAAGGCTACGGAACTGCGAATGGTAATCGTCACGTCCGAGCCGTTGACAACAACGTCCGTAGACTTGTTCTTGGAAGTCTTGGCATAGGAACCCACGTGGTCGCCGTTATCCCAGTTGACATAGTTGCTGGCAAAGGTGGACTTCACGCTTTCGGCCCCCTCACCGGCCAGGCCGAAGGTATAGCAGTATTCCGCCGGGGTATCGGGCTCCTGTGGGGGAACCACTTCCGGCTCTTCTTTCTGTGCGCAGGAAAGCATGCCCAATCCGGCGACCACACAAAGGATGAGTGGATATGTTGTAGTTTTCATAGTGATGAGAGTTAGGCTTAGAAAAGATTCTCAAAGTCTTCCACGACAAATATTTCCGTGGAATCCACATTGTCAAAGGATCCGCAAATCACTTTGCCCGGTTCTATGTTCAAGACCTCGCAGGCGGGTTCAATATACTCTTTCATAGGTGGTCGGATTTAAGAAATATGAGCGATGATGGGGTAATGGTCAGACAGGAATGTCTCTCCATTTGTCGTATATCCGCCGTAATTATGGATAGCCGTGGTGAGGGTAACATACGTATCTACGTTGATTCCGGATTTGCTCACCCAGATGTGGTCCACCTTATTACGGGCTGCACTACTGTTGCCAAAAGCATTGTAAGTGTAAAGATCCCTGTTCTCCGTGCTCACAATCGAATCTGCGGCATACCGCGTATTCTTCATCCAGGTTTTGAAGCTGTCCCAGCAGGCGTCTCCAATCACGCAGTTGAAATCACCCATCAGAATCACCGGATAATTATTGGTATTCAGAGCCTCTATACGGCTTTCCAAAAGCGCCGTACACTTTGTCCATCCGTCATTGCTGTTGTTCATCGGGAAATGGGTGGTGACGTAGAAGAAATAGCGGCCGGTTGCTTTTTCCCGGACGGTGGCATAAAGGACCGTTCTTTCGTAGCCGTCCCAGCTGGTGCCTTCACTGGAATAGCTGTCGCGCAGCCAGAAGTGGCCGAAGTTGCTCATCTCCACCGTGCTGGTCTTGTAGAGAATAGCGTTGGTCTTGTCGCTGTAGCGGTAGCTCGAATAGGCAGAGAGGTGGTTCCTGAGATAATCCCAGGGGTGATCCTCGGTCAGATGGTCCCAGTAGTCCAAATCCTTCACTTCCTGCAGGCCGATGATGTCCGGGCTTTCGCCGTTGATCATGGACACGATGGGACTTTTGCGGCTGCTCCAGTTGCTCCCTTCGCGGATGTTGAAACTCATCAGCGTGAGGTTGGCGGGCGGTACGGGTGCGGCCGTAGGACTCTCTACATAAATGGTTACCGTACCTGCCTTGATGGCGCCGATAGCATAATCCTCGACGTTTCCGGCATGAATCGTCAGCGGCTCGTCCATGGCGTTGTCTTTATCGTATCCCCAGCGATGGATGGTTCCGGTTACCTGAATTGGTGTCCCTTCAGTACCGAACACCTTTTCGTTGTTTTCGGTAACCCAGCCGATAACCATTCCAACTTTCAACTGTCCCGTGGAAACCACGTTGCCGGTGTAATGGCATCGTTGAGAATCACTGCTATAAGGAGCCAGACTTACATTATCCGTGTTGGTGTTCGTGGCAAAGCGACCGATAAGTCCGCCGACGGCAAAGGCGTAACGGTCGCCAAGAACGGATTCCGCAGTAACATTCGCTTCACAATAAGACGTCTTGATGTACTGCGAACTTATGCCTCCCTGCAAGAACCCGACCAGGCCGCCGACATATGCATACCGCGCCTGCACGTTCATCGTGGCAGTTTCATATACCCTGTCTCCGCGCATTGATCCATTGGCACCGCAGATGCCGCCGACATTAAGGGTTCCCCAACCGGTAACAGTTATCGGACCGCGGCTAGTAGAAAACTTTATCATGTTTGTGGGCCTATCGTAGCTATTGCTTCCGATGAGACCGCCAACAGCCGCCATCGCCTTTTCTGTACTATTCCAAGCCCCGTCATAAAGCACGTTGATGGCACCCCTGTTGGCACAGGAATTCATATTCATACCACGGTAACTCTTCCCGACAAGACCTCCAGCCTGGACTAGGTTCTGTTCACGAGTCCAGTAGTCTCCGCCCGGAGTTGTGTATACGGCCGTCACTGAAATAACGGCATAGTTACTGCCAGACTCTATAGAGCCATTCCCTTGACCGCAGAGACCACCCACACTCATGAGGCCATAGTCAGTCTTATCATTTGATGGCGCTCCTATACCGGTATGCGTCAACGAGATGGCTCCGCCGGAAGAGTTTTCACAATTCTGGAAGAAGGCACCGTATGCCTCGGCGGTATAATTATAGTTAGCAAATGAGCCATCATAAGAAACATTCGTGTTGATGTCCCACGCTTTTCCGACCAGACCGCCGATACTGGTGTTTCCATCGACATCACCGGTGTCACCGGTGGTAACATATGCCCACTGGTGGAAAGGTTTGTGATAATAGGCAGTCAGTGACAGGGGACCTTTGTTCGTGCAAGCGTTGAAA
>JAFWPT010000178.1 GCA_017509375.1 Bacteroidales bacterium
CTGGGCGGTACGGCCCATGGAGATCCAGGCCTCCTCGTCACCACCGACTCCGTGCAGGAGGTAGAGGACGGGGTACTTCTTCTTGGGATTGTTCTCGTAGCCGTAAGGGGTGTACACGGTCAGGCGGCGGTCCATGTCCAGGATGTTGCTGTGGTACCAGGGATGGCTCACAGTACCGTGCCGGTTGGCTTCACCGTAGTTTTCCGTACGCTCTCCGGGGACCAGGAGCATGGGGAGGTAACGGGTGCCGTCACGCTGCACCAGAACGTTCTGAGGGTCGTTCACGGCCACTCCGTCCACTACGAAATTGTAGGTGTAGATTTCCGGAGCGGGAAGAGGAATCTTCACAGACCAGACGTTGTTCTCTCCGCGGGTCATATCGATGGTGCCGCCCCAGGGGTTGGGCATCCAGGAACCGCTGAGCTTGACGATGGTGGCATAATCGGCCATGAGGCGGAAAGTCACGCTGTCATTCTGGATCTCCGGAGAGACGATGGGCTTCTGGTTACCCCAGAAAGCGAAGTTGGTCAGTTCCTGAGCCTGAAGGGTTCCCATAAGGGCCAGGCCGAGGACTAGGGTAGAAAAGATTCGTTTCATGTTTTGTGTTTTATAGTTTACTTAAAGGATTCTCCTGCTTTTTGAAGGGCTTTGGGAAGGCATTCCTGCCAGAAGTCCCAGTAGTGGATGCCGTCGCGGGCAATCCATTCGCAATGGGCCGCCTCATTGATGGCATCACTCAGTTCCTTGGCATCGGCATTGCTCACAGTAGTATCCTGATTCCCCACCTCGATGGTAAAGTCGGGGTGCGGTTTGATACCCGCAAGCGCAGCTGCCTTTTCCTTCATCTGGTCCAGGGTGATGAACCAGCTCATGCTGGTGGCCGGGCTCATAGCATAGGCGTAGGTGAACTTCTGCG
This sequence comes from Bacteroidales bacterium, assembly GCA_017509375.1. Next base: position 917 of record JAFWPT010000178.1, read on the forward strand.
GATAGCTCAAGGCGTAATAGAGAGTGCCAAAGCCGCCCATGGAAAGGCCGGCGATGGCTCGCTTGCCATTACACTTGAAGGCTTTCTCCACAGAAGGCATCAGTTCCTCATGGAAATACTTCTCATAAACCTGATTGTTGCCGATATAGAAATCGGAAAGGCCATTGGGCATGATGATGACCATGGGAACGCCTCCTTCCTTCACATACTTCTTGGCAATCTCACGGGCATTTCCCTTTTCCACCCAGTAACGGTCCAGGTGGCTCTGGTCTCCGCTTTCATAGCCATGCAGAAGATACAGGAAAGGATACTCCTTGTTCTCGTCATAGCCACCGGGCAGCCAGACGGAATAAGTCATTTTCTGTCCTTTGTACTGGCTCTGGATAGTCAGGTCCTGGTACAGCTTGTCTTCCTTGCCCAGCAGGTCGATGATATCAACCGGGCTGTCATCGGGAGCAAGCGGTTTGTTACAGGCACTGGAGAAAAACATCCCCAGTGCCATAGTAACAAGAATTCCAAAACGCGGAATAAGGGTCATCGCCTAGAATTTTGCAAGGAAGGTAAAGTCACTGCCGGAGAAGGTATAGAGGTTTTCTCCAGCCTTGACCACCGTTACCAGCTCTCCGGCATTGATATCTACCCGCACGCCATCCTTCATATAGAAGGAACCGCCGGAGATGCCCCAATCCGGGAAGTTGTAACCATTGGCGATAATCAGGGACTCACCCAGACCTTCTGCATATTCCTTGCAGAGGTAGGTACCCGTGATGTCCGCATCGGGTTCACAGAAAAGTTCAAAAGTAGCCATGACCGTATCATCCTGCGTGAGGGTGACCAGGTGCTTCATCTTGCCAGCTTCCGTGGCAGAAGCCTGATCCTTGGCGGCGTTGTCAAATACAATGCCTTCTCCGAGCTCACTGCCAGCCACTACAAATTCTGTTCCTTCCACGTTGAAAATGAAAGAATTATCCGTAAGTTGGGAAATGTAAACCAGCTGGCCGGCAGCGATATCCACGCGGGCGCCATCCTTCATATAGAAGGAGCCGCCGGAGACGCCCCAATCCGGGAAGTTGTAGCCGTTGGCAATGATACCGGCTTCACCCAGAGTCTCTGCATATTCCTTGCAAACGTAGGTACCGGCCACCGTAGTGGCTTCGGGAGAGACGAAGATCTCGAAGCATCCGGCAGGATTGCCGTCACCGTCGGTGAGGGTGAACAGGTGCTTCTTCATTCCGGCATCGGTATCCGTGACCGTTTCCGTGAGGGCATTTTCCACCACAATATCACCAATGATGGGATCCGGATAGAAGGCCAGTTTGCCACTCCACTTGAAGGTGACAGGGGCAGCCGATGCATCGTCCAGGAAGAGGACGCCCTTGATGGTGTACACATCATCCAGGCTGTAGGTCTTCTTCTCCGTATCGACCGCTTCGCGAAGGACGGTGATCTGTCCGGATTTGGACTTGAGTCCGTTCACGGTAGTCTTGGCGGCGATAAAATGCTTGCCGGGCTGAGCGACAGCTTCCATAGCCTCCGAATAGATATTCTCCGTAAGATAATACTTGTTGCCCAGGAAGGCAATATGGATAGTAGAGGAACCGCTCTTGAGATCTACATCGATCGCGCGTCCGGTCTCCGCCTTCACGCTGGTAGCGCTGACAGAGGTGATATCGTTCACCTGGGTTGCCACAGGGAACTTGCCGCTGAGGGGCGCCAACTTCTCCTGCTGGCAGGATACCAGGCCCAGAAGGGCTGCAAAAGAGACTAATAATATCTTTTTCATTTTATTCTGTCCTTAAATAATCAATAACCAGGATTCTGCTGGATAGCCTTATTCAGCGAGGTCTCCGTGAACGGATAAGGAAGGCGCTCGTGCTTGCCCACCTTGAAGCCGTAAACACTGCGACCGGTAGAAACATACTTGACGGTACCGTTGGGTTCCATCGTAGGATAGACCTTGCCCTTTTCCTTGAGAAGCTCGGCAGCGTCGCCCCAGCGGAGCAGGTCCTGGAAACGGACACCTTCACCGCACAGTTCCAAACGCTTCTCCATCTTGATGTTCTCCATGGTAATACTGCCGAGGGCAGGCAGCTGGGCGCGGGCGCGGACCCGGTTGACATACGGGAGAGCCAGCTCGGGATGACCGGCCTTGAAGTTGGCTTCGGCAGCCAGCAGGAGCACCTCGGAGAAGCGCATCCACAGGGGGTTCTTCCAGTTGAGCATGGACATGAAACCCACCTCATCAGGCATATAACGTCCCTTCCAGGTGTACAGGCCGGTAGAAAGCGTGAGCATATTCCACTGAACACCCATAGCCTTCAGTTCGTCATAGGTCTTGATGGTTTCTTTGCGGCGATAGCTGTCAGGGCCCTCGTAAGAGACGAAAGCATTCAGCAGATCCTCCGTGGGAACTTTGAAGCCCCATCCACCGGCAGCCACAGACTCGGGAATGGTCATTTCACTACCGGAAGAGCGGTAACCGACCATGGCGGAATAGAAGTCGAAGTTATCTCCCTGGTTGTCCAGGTCGTTGATACGGATGCTTTCAAACAGGCTTTCGCAGTTCAGGGCATAGGCCATATGGCGCATGTCTCCGTAAGGGCCATCCTTCCAGAGGTCATACAGCTGGCTGTCGATCACTTTTTTGAGCATATCGGCCGACTTCTGATAATAGGAGTCATCCTTCAGGGCCCAGGCCATCCACAGATAGGCCTTGCCCAGGAGAGCCTGGCCATATTCCAGAGTAACACGCCAGACCGTATTGTCGTTGAGGGAGGACTTTCTGGCCAGGGCACCGGAATTGACGGCAAAGGTCAGGTCATCCTCGACCAGCTTCCACAAATCCTCCGTGGAGCCGTTAGGCTGCTGATACTCGGAAGGGTCCAGTTCGTGGTCCACGATGGGCGGGTTGCCCCACAGGGTGATGAGCTCGAAATAAGCCCAGCCACGGAACAGGTGAGCTTCTGCGACAGCGCGAGCAGCGGCAGCACTCTGATTGGGGTCGATATTGCCCAGAATCACGTTGGCGTGATAGATCAGGTGATAA
>JAFWPT010000179.1 GCA_017509375.1 Bacteroidales bacterium
ATCATCATCAACGGCGGCGCCAACGACTGGGCACACGGCATCTACAACATACTTGGCAGCCAGAAGCTCGAGCGCTATCCGTCCACCAGTCCTCACCGTCCTTCAGATTCGGCAATGAACGCCGCCTACGCGGTAGCCGACGCCGCCAAGACGATGGATGAGGCCAAGGCTCTGCCTGACGGCACTTTCATCGAGGCATATCTGAAGCTTATCCGGATGATGAGCATCCAGTATCCTCATGTCAAAATCATCGTGCTCATCCACGATACCTTGACTCCCGACGTTGAAGAGTCGCTGCTGCACATAGCCGGCCACTACAGCAACTGCCGTGCGGTTGACCTCTATGCAGTAAACGGCTTCAACGACCTTGGCTGGAACTTCGAATACCTGTCCAAGGGCTACCAGCCCAACATGCCCAAGCACGACTTCGACTGGAGCAGCATCACCACCAGCGGCGATCTTCGCAAGAACTGCAGCGACCACTATTCGGCGCAGGCCATGCGCTTCATAGCCGAGAAGATTTACAACGAACTCGGCAGCTGGCTGGAGGATTACTCCTACAACGAGTCCGGGAGCGGATCTATTGGTAATTATGACAACATTAACGGAGCTTGGTGATGAAAACTAGATATTACTTACCTATTTTGATTTCCGTTGTTGCTGCTTTATCGGCTTGCAACAAGGAACTGCCCGCACCCTCTGACGAAGTATCCGGTGAACTGATTACCCTTGAAGCCACGATAGGTGAACCCGGTACCAGAATCCATTTCACCGGAGACAACGGTACTTATACAGAGACCCGCTGGGAAAAAGATGATTGCATATGGGTGCGCAGCGACACGCAGCCCCTCTGGGAGAGAGGAGACTGCTTCAAGATTTCCTCAATCTCTTCCGACGGTCACACTGCATCATTTACTGGACGTTCCCGCAAGGACGGCAAAATGTGCGCCGTCTATCCTTACGGAATGGTTGACGGAATGTCCACCAACGACGAAGTTCACCTGGAGGTAGCGGATACTCAGGCTATTGTTCCCGGCGATTGTCCCAAAGGCTCTGTCGCAGCCGTTGCTTTCTGGGCTGACGGAAGCACCGCTTTTGCTATGAAGTATGTTTTCGGCGCCGTGAAATTCAGCCTGAAAGGCGAAGGCATAGCCGCCGTTAAATACTTCGAGCTTTCCGATGCCAATACTTCAAATGCTCTTCACGGCACTTGCATTGTCACTCCCGACTATAATGCCAAAGACATCAAAGGGGTGCAGATGAAAGGCGCGGCTTATTCCAACAAGCTTAGGCTTGAGCCCGAATCACCTGTTAACCTTGGCTCGACTCCTTATGAGTTCTACGTGATGCTTCCCGAAGGTTCTCTTGCAGAGGGCTTTACCATCAAGGCATACGATGATGAAGCTAATGTGCTGGCAAGTCTGTCAACCGAAAAGAACAACGCCGTGGTGCGCGGCAAGGTCCTCAAGATGCCTTCGGCAGTCTTGAAAGAGAGCGGCCCGGCCGTTACGGATTTCGAGGGATCAGGTTCCATGGAAGACCCGTACAAGGTCTCTTCCGCCGAAGTCCTTTCTTTGCTGTCAAAGAAACTTTCCGGTGATTCCTATAACGATTTTGCCGACAAGTATTACGTCCAGACTGAGGACATCGACATGACCGGCGTAGATTTCACACCCATCGGAGAAACCGCCGCCAAGCCTTTCAAGGGTCACTTTGACGGTGCGGGCAAGACTATTTCCAACCTGGTTACCAAGGGTGCGTCTTCCGACGATCCTGCCAGCGGAATATTCGGATACACCGAGCCCGGAGATTCTTATTACCGAGTTTTGAGGCAGTGGTTTAAGGAAAGATACGGGACGGACTTTCTCGAAGAGGCCAACACCCTTACACCGGGA
>JAFWPT010000180.1 GCA_017509375.1 Bacteroidales bacterium
GCATCGTGAGAAGAGGTAATCAGCACATTCAGGTCCTGGATGTTGTACATGTCATACGTTCTCGACGGGGAGCTGATATACCTGGCGTCCTTAATCTCGGCATCGGCCTGCACGATGGTCTGGGTATTCCAGGCCATTACGTAGTATTGGCCATTCACGGTCAGCATGGCTTCGAAGTCGTCACCTCCGAGAATGGCAACGTCAAGTTTAATGTGGTACCACGTATTGCCCTCCATTTTCAGACCGGGGCAGGGGACCTTGTAGTAGAACTGCTTCTGGCCGGCCTGCTGGCCCTGATCGTTGAGGTAAGCCCAGGGAACGACCAGCTTGATGAACGGTTCGCGTTCGTCTCCGTCGTTCCAGCTTTGGGCGTAGGAGTAGAACGGCGCGCAGTCGTACCAGCCGTCGGAATCGGAATCAGTAAGCTCGCGCTGGGCGTAGCGGTCCAGGTTGGCCTCGTTCATGGTGACTGCCTCTCCTGAGACTTTTCCGTCGCTGAAACTGTTCACCAGATATGCGCCCATCTGGTTCAGAATTGGCACCCAGGTAACTTCATGCTCAATAATGGTGTCGCCGGAAGTAATTGTATTGATGATAGTTACAGAAGGAGCGATGCGGCACTCAAAGCTTACTTTCGAAGCTGCGCGGGTAAGCTTGACGGTGCCTTCGGCCGCCTTGGTCTTGTTCTTGTTGATGACCGTGGCTTTTGTATGGCCGCACATTACGAAATTGGACGGTACCGAGGACCCGTTGAAATGGGTACTCAATGCAAGGTTACGGAGGGTCGTAGTGTCGGTCCGGGCCGAAGAAATTTCAGCGGGATAGTTGGCGATAGCATATACGTCGCAGTGGTTGCCGGCTGCAGCACCGGAGAACAAAGTTCCCAGTTGGGAGGTGTTTACCAGGACATTGAAATTGTTGCGGCCGTTCATTGTAACCCGCCCATGGAGAAAGGCGTTGCTGCCGGTCTGTCCCTCAGGGTAGAGGAAATAGTCTATGGTTGTAAGGGTGTTTTCGTTGTAGTCGTTTTCCCCCGGCTTGGTAGCCTTGGTCTCAGGGTCGCAGCAGACGAAATGGAGCTGTACCCCACCGCCTTCCAGCTCGGGAGTGCCGGCGTATTCCGGGCCTTCCTTGCAGGAAAAGGCAGCAGTCAGCGCCATCAACGCAACATATATATAGTGTTTCGCTTTCATTCTAGTTCTTGGGCAGGATTACGGTCCAGTTGTCACGGTTGATTTCGGTATTGGCGTCATGTACTGAGCCGTCGGTAAACCGGACATAAAAATGGAATCTGAGATGCTTGTCCGTGCTGCGGTCAAGCGATGGATCCAGGTTGGGAACTACCTGGAAAGTATAGACCGGGTGCGCGCTGTCTATGATGCCCTGGTTGGGGCTGATAGTGAAGTATTCTACATCACCTATCGGTTCTATGGACCAGACGGCCCCGGAGGGGTTGACGATGCGGAATGTGCCCGTAACCGGGTTGCCGCCGATGATTCGGCAGGATTTGGAAGGCTTGTCATATCCTTCGTTGCCTGCGAAATCCAGTTCCGTTACCTCGGATATGGTCTGTTCGGTGAACGACCATTCATTGAGCTCGTAATTCCAGGGATTTACAGTGAAATTGAGCTGTATATGCTTCTGGGTGAAGAGCAGCGTGTAGGCGTAACGGAATCCAGGCCTTATTGCAGCTCCTTCAGGGAAGCGGATGTGCGCGATATGCTGGACGTGTTCTTCGTCGTTCGCATATTCATACTGCACAGTGATAGGGTAGGTTGAAAAATCATCAGGATCTGACGGGGCCAGCTCTGCTGCAGTCTGGGGCCATATAATCCTGTATTGGGGAGTTTCGACATTACGTTCCCTGGCGAGCAGGTCGTAAGTGTCGTTATAAGAGAATGTTCTGCTGGCCGCCGGAAGGGCCCCGAACAAAGAATTGTCTATGAATTCCGCACTGGCTGAAAGTGCTGTAGTCTGAGGGTCTCCTACGAAAGAGATACTGGCGCTCTTTTTATTCTTGAGTCCGGTAACAGAGACGCTGTGTACGATTATCTGGTCTTGGGACTCGTTCCGCAGCAGTATTCCCACTGCACCGAACAGATGCTGCATAGCCAGAGGGACAGGGTCTGTTCCTAAGTGGGGTGTAAGATAATTGATGGTGTTGGCGTAGAGGAAGTCGAATTGGGGCGATTCCGTGTTCAACTCCTTAGCTGGTACAGCAAGTGTATGGTTCACAGGATCGAAGCCGTTTGCAACCGGAGATCCGAAGAAAGAGTCTGCAGTGAGGTCCATGGCTGCATCGTAGCTGTACCACGAGAAGAATTGGTGTGTACCGTCATTAGTCCATGGATATATGCGGCCGGAGTAGTAGTCCCACACGGTCGATCCGGAGTATACTATATCTTCGTCTATAAACTTGTTGCCGGCAATCCATGAAGCGGTGCCCGTGAATCCGGAAATCAGATCGATTACATGAACACGGTTTCCGTTGGTCCTGAGCGTCGTGTTTGTCAGAAGCGCCTTGGTCTCGCCGGCATCTGGGGAAAAGAAGATATGCGTTTGGGCAAGGCCGCTGTCCTTCTTGCAGGAAACGACCGACAAAGCAGCTATGCTCAATATCAGTAACGCTCTTTTCATTCTAGTTCTCCTCCACGATGATGTTTTCGCTCTCGTCCTGCCAGCCGACAGTTGACACGCTGAACGTAATGAGGTTGTTCATCCCTATGTTAAGGGTGTAAATGTATTTCTTGCCGGGCTGCCATTCGGTAAGGGGGGCGCCCAGTGGGATGGTTACCGGACTGTTCGAGAGCGTATAAACGTTTCCGGAAACGGTCTGGACCAAATCGTAGCCGACTGTTATAGCGGCGTTGGGCCCAAGTTCCTGCGGCAAGAACAGGTATGAGCACACATCGATGGTTTCAGGACGGTTGCTGCCGTCGTAAGTTAGCTCGGTCGATGTATTTGAAAGGGTGTAATAGTTTTCCGCACTCTGGTTTTCCCACGTGCCGTAGGAAAAGTCGCCGACGCTGTAGATGCCCTGCATGTCGAGTGAAGTAAGCATGATGCGTACGGTCCGTGACGCCGTGCTGTAATAGGCGTCTGCCTTAACGCGGAATACGACTTGCGACAGTGCGTGCGCAAATGTCAAAGGAACGGCGTCCGGATGAATGGTGCAGTCTGCAACTGTAGCTGATGCGTAGCAGAAGTCTGTCGCCATCTGTTGAGCCGTCTGTATGGTGTAGTCCGTAACGGAAACTCCGTTGGCGTCAATCGTAATCCCGGACGATGAGGCGCTGGCCGGACTGAAAGCGTTAAAAGTCAGGGATCCTCTGAGCGGCCAGTATTGGCTTGAGGAGGTTTCCCAGAAAGCGGCGGCAGATGAGTAGGACGCTTCGAGATCGTTGAAGTAGTCATCGGTCCCGTTGTAGTAAGCACTTACCACAAAGGATTCTCCGGTAGGATAAGTAGTACCGGAAATGATGGCCTTGGTCGACTTGGACGCAACCGGGGCAAAGCAGATGGGGTCTTGTTCAACCTCCGTCTGCGAGCAGGCTACGGCCAGGACTATACCTAAAAAGTATAAGATATTTACACTTCTGATGCTCATTCGTCGCCAATTATGATTTCCCTTGTTTCCGTCCAGTCGGTGACAGCCAGATAGATCCTGGAGTCATCCATGCCGACGGCAAGGCGAAATGTGTATTTTTGATCCAGTTCCAGCCTGCGGCAGTACTGTGCCAGCGGAATGGATGAGTATTTTGGGATTGTATAGGTGATATCGGAACTTATCTTCCCCGTAGTTGTATCAGTTACGGTGGAGCGTATGAGGATATGGTGCCATTCCTCGATTGCCGCCGTTTGCGGAATCGCCTGGGGAATGAGAAGCATATTATTCAGGACAAAGAGTATCGGTGTCTCATATCTGTCGGTAGGCAGTTCTATGCCCTCCTTGCTGTTGAACACTTCGTAGTCGGCCGTGGATGCGGGATTGTCGTAGGTCCACGAAAGCGGCTTCTGGTTAAAGTGTCCGGCGCAAATGACGCCATTCAGGCGTACTGAATCCAGAATTAC
>JAFWPT010000181.1 GCA_017509375.1 Bacteroidales bacterium
GGAGGGGACCGTGCCGAGTACGAGTGTGACGTATGCGACCGACTACGGCACCATGAGTTTTGGTTACACGCTGCCGGCCCACACGTCCGACAATGCCGATGCTGAACTGCAGCAGGACATCGTAGTGGCCTACACCAAAGCCAGCTACGCCGACACCGAGGCAGCAGGCTATGTTCCCGGCGTCGGCAAGGTGAACTTCACGTTCGGCCATGCGCTTGCGGGCATCCGGCTCGACGTGACCAACCTGGCCGCAGGTTGGACCGTGGAGAAGGTGACACTCTCCGGCATCTACTCGGGCGGATCCTGCACCGTCACGCCTGTCGCGAGCGGGGCGCCGACCTTTGCGTGGACGCTTGCTGCAGGTACTGCCACCTTTGTCCAGACACTGGCTCCGGCCGACTTCGAAGAAGTGACAGTCGGCGAGGGTGAGGATGCTGTTACTTCGACTCTTCTCAAGGAAAGTACCGGCAAGGTGTTCTTTATTCCGCCGCAGACCTTCCCCGAGGGGGCGAAGATGATTCTGACCTTGAACGATGGTGAGAATTCGTTCGATGTCACCGCCAGCCTCGCAGGCCTGACGGCCGTGGCGTCCAAGATGAACACTTACGCGGTTACCAAGGGTTTCCTGACCGTAACTCTTACGGGAGAAGTCAGAAACTGGGACACAACAGAAGTTCCTTACACCACCTCCGACGAGCTCCCCCAGGCGACCCAGTTCGCCGTTTCCGGGGAAGGTGTTAAAAACGTATATGAACTGCACAATACAGATGCGGGCAAACCTTTCCGCCAGACCTGGGTGCTCGGGACCAATACCGCCACGGTGTCGTTCCGGATTTTCTCCCCTGCGGGAGGTACCTATGAGATCGTACCTCAGGGTGCCACCGAAAAGTTCACCGTCAGCGGTACCCTTACGGGCTCCATCAGCGCACGCAACAGCAACGACGGTATCACCAAGGCCGTCTTCACCATCACGCCCAACGGCGCTGCGGCTGGCGACCAGATCTGGTTCAAGACCTATGTCACAGACACCAAAGGAACAGAAGACACGTCCGATGACGTCACTTACAGTCTGGATTCAGAGACGCAGCTGTACGACATCCGCGGATACCACTACTTCCAGATCAACGATCCTCTTCAGTAGTAATTCTCAATCAGTCAAAAGAATATGAAAAGATTTATATATAGCATCATGGCGTTGGCGGTAATCGTATGGACCGTCACATCTTGCAATGTCACGGAAGAGGAACCGGCAACGCCGGCAGGTCAGCTGACCATCAACCTCGACAGCGGATTCCTCCAGACGCGTACGGCGGATGTGTCGTTCGAAGGCGTTATTGACCATTTTGACTTTTTCTTCTTTACAGATGCCGAAGGAACTACGCCTGTGGCAGGGATGCACGGCCGGGTAACGGGCAGTACGACGACCCTTGATGCCACTAAAAGCGGGGATTATTACGCCCTCCGTCACATCACATCCTATGTGTACATCCTGGCTAATTATCCCGGCGAACTGAGCCATACCGCAGACTGGACCCTTGCGCAGCTGCTGGCCCTGGAACTCGACCATCCTCTTGCCAAGAGAGTGACGGTGGTGAATCCGGAAACCGAGCTGCCAGAGGAGACCGATGAAATCGAGTTCTGCGATTATCTGGTGATGGACTCTTACGATGCTGCCAATAATACCTATACCACGGAAATCGCTCCGCAGACGTTCAACGAGACGCGCACGGTGACCATCGGCCTCAGCCGCATCGCCGCCAAGCTCACGATGGAAATCACGGTCCCGGAGAGTGTCACCAGTGCGGGAGGTGAGGTCTGGACCCCGGTGGTGAAAGACATCCAGGCGTATTTCGTGAACGCCCTTAACAACAAGCCTACGGTGAGCGGTACTCCCGTAAAGCGCAGCGGTCTCACCAGTGAGACGGGCTATGAATACATGACCTATCCCACCTCGTATCCGCTTACGCGGAAGGAAGGGACAGACATAGTCTTCGATACGGATCCGGTCTATACCTATCCCCAGGAATGGACGATGGGAGAGAACGGCGAGGCCTACTTCAAGATTGCGATGCCCTGGAACGGCAGTGTCCACGGTACGTCCAACTTCTATTACAAAGTAACGGCACCGAAGCCGGTGGATGGAAAGATCACCCTCAACCGCAACAGCTGGTACAAGATCAGCGTGACCCTTTCGGTTCTCGAATCCGAAGAAGAATACATAGAGGTACAGTACGATTTTACCGTGGCTCCCTGGGCCGGCGGCATCGATGGCGGCAGCCCCCTGAGCTCGGCTCAGTTCTTCAATGTGCCCGTAAAGAGTTATACCCTCTATAGTCAGGACAGCATCATGGTTCCGTTCTCTTCGAGTTCGGCGGTAAGTGCGTACTTCACGGAGATCAGCTACAAGCACTACAGTGAAGGTGAGAGTGCAACCTACACGTTCAACTATACTGAGAGTGACAATAAGACTTCCTTTACCCTTCCTACAACGTACGAAGGAGCAACGATTTCTCCTGCTATCGCTCAGGACAAGAATGCATACACCCTGACGGTAGAAGGTAAGAACGTCAAGTTCAAACACCCGTTGGCCAATATTTATACGGTACGTAATGTCACGTTTGTCATCAAGAATGAGGAGGGTTTAACAGCGACTATTACGATAGCGCAGCATCCGGCCATTGAGGTTAAAAACCGCTTAGGCGGAACCGTTTTTGTCAACGGCCATTTTGCCAGGGCACTGCCGACTGTACATGTGAATGGTGTTTCGAGCCAGGGTGTAGAAAACCAATTGATGGGTGCCCCTATAGTACTTCGCTATATCCCCGGACAAGGGGAGACCAGATATCACAGTGATGATAAAGATTTTCCTGTGGAGTCAACTTCGTTTACTAATACAAATGCATATTGGTACTATCCGGCAAATTATGGCTCTACCGAGTCAACCACGCCTGTAATTATCAGAGATCCTGATTATGGACGCTACGGGTTTGTCGAGGCCGATGTCGATCGTGGCAGAGAACTGTATATGACAGAAGTAATTGTGTCTGCTTTTAATTCAGGCAACAATAAGTATGTCATCAAAGAGAACGGCGTGATGAAGGACTCTACGTATTTCAGGCTTGGAGACCCGCGCGTTAAAGCAGGTTCTTCGCGGTTTTCGGAGTTTACGATTGTCCCGTCAAAACGAAATAATAGGACGGGTGGAGGCTATCTGTACCAGGCTTCGACTCTGAGAGATTCCAACGGAACTCCACTTGCCGAACAAGTAGATGCCGTATATAAGGCATGGGAACAACCCGAAAAGATAATGATCTCCTCCACAAATAAGTTGGATGCCAATTTTATCGCACCCCACTTCATTGTATCCTCCTTCTTTAATGCACAGCCAGGCTCTCTTACGCATGCAAATTGTATAAAGCGTGCAGCTACTTATCAGGAAGCTGGTTTCCCTGCCGGCCGCTGGCGTCTGCCTACCGAGGCTGAAATCATGTTCATGGTTCAGCAGCAGCAGCGGGGTGTGATTCCGATTATCTGGGCCGCGGGTTCCACTTATTGGTGTGCCGATGGACGGTATGTGACTGTGGGTAATTCTGGTGATGTCGTGAGTTTCACCACCACCACTGCCAGTGACACACGCGTCAACCGTTTCGTCTATGACCTCTGGTA
>JAFWPT010000182.1 GCA_017509375.1 Bacteroidales bacterium
ATGCGCCATTATACGTATGCTCCCATCTTAAGAATGTTGACTTCTCCCTCGCTGAGGTATCTCCACTCGCCCTTCTTGAGGCCCTTCTTGGTGAGGCCTGCGAAGTACACGCGGTCCAGCGCTTTTACGGTATAGCCCAGGGATTCGAAGATGCGGCGGACGATGCGGTTTTTGCCGGAATGTATCTCGATGCCGAGTTTGCTATGGTCGTTCTCATCTACGAATTCGAGTTCGTCTGCGCGGATGAATCCGTCCCCGAGGGTTATTCCGTCCACAATCTTGTCGTAGTCCTCCTGGCTGAGGCTGCAGTCCAGGGAAACCTGGTAAATCTTTTTCTTGTCGTAGGAAGGGTGGGTGAGGCGCTCCGCTATTTCCCCGTCGTTGGTGAACATAAGGACTCCGGTCGTGGCTTTGTCAAATCTGCCCACGGGATAGACGCGCGTAGGGCAGTTCTTAAGCAGATCCATGACAGTCTTGTCCGCGTGGGGGTCGGAAGCCGATGTGACGTAGCCTTTTGGCTTGTTCATCACCAGATACACCTTGCTCTCTCCTTTCAGGCGCTCTCCGTTAAAGCGCACGTCGTCTTCAAAGATATTCACCTTGGTGCCGAGTTCGGTTATGACTTCTCCGTTTACAGTAACGCAGCCCGCCTGGATAAAGGTGTCGGCCTCCCGGCGTGAGCATACTCCGGAATTGGCGATGAAGCGGTTGAGGCGAATCTCGTTCTGTATGGTCTCGGGTTCGTATGCCGGGCCGTCATAGCTGTTGGTCACCTGGGGACGGCGGCTGATCATGCGGTTGATGCCTTCCTCGGAAGATTTGGTGAAATGAGGCTTGCCCTGCGGGCGCTTGGGGCCCTTCTTGGGCGCTCCGAAAGTTTTGTGCTCGCCGTAGTGGCGGCTTTCTCCTGCAGGACGGGACTTGCGCTCACCATAGGGGCGGTTCTCGCCGTACTGGCGGGGTTTGCGTTCGCCGTAGGGATTGCTCTCGCCATACTGACGTCCCTCGCCGTACTGTCGTCCTTCTCCATACTGGCGCGGTTTGCGTTCGCCATAAGCTTTGTTTTCGCCGTATGGCCTGCGCTCACCATAGGGTTTGTCCCCATAGGTCCTGTGCTCGCCATGCGGCTTGCGCTCGCCGTAAGGGCGGCTTTCACCGTACTGGCGGGGCCTGCGCTCTCCGTAGGGGCGTCCTTCGACGGAAGATTGAAAATCTACTTTTTCGGAACGTACAGCACCTGCTGCAGTTTTCCGTGGTCTAAGTTTGCGGCCGTCTTTAGAAAAACCATCCATTGCTTTAGGTAATAATGCGATGACTCACGTCATCATTTCAGGTTAAAAATGTATGTTATGGTGCCCTCTTGCAAAGCAGGGGCGTTTGAACTCATGTTGAAACCGGTCTCAAGTGCTGCATTTCGGGCGGCTGTCCAGAGATTCTTGTCCGTGACGGTGGTCCCGTCAGCTCCGGGTACTGCCTTCTGCACTTTCCCGTACTGGTCAACCCAGATTTTTACCACCACTTTCCCGCTTTCCTGGGTGGAATATACCGGCTTCTTTAGGCCTACTTTATCTACGTGACGGCCCTCCAGATGAGCATTGGGAGCTCCGTCCGTGTTGCCCTTGTTGACGTTGCCTGTGGGCTGCCCGGCCTTGAATTCGGTGGAACCTTCCGCGGCCGTATGCCCTGCCGTTAAAGTGGTGTCTTTCTTTCCCATTCCGGGGAAGCTTGCCCTGGGGTCCAGTTTGGGCTCTTCCTCGCGCGGCGGCTCAGGTACTTCCACGTCTCCGTGGGTGTCCGGCTTGGCGGCTGGGGTGAGGTTGGGCTTTTTGGAGACTTCGGGCGCCTCGCTGCGCTGTACCAGTTCTATGGTTTTTTCCGGGTCAACATCTTCTCCGCGTGGCTCCCGTCCGGTTTTCTGCTCGGGCTCTTCCACTTCTTCTTCGAAATCCAGCAGGAAAGTGGTCTCGGCAGGGGGCGGATAGAGGTACTTTATGCCGGTGAACGAAACGCAGACGAAGGCGCAGGCGTGCACGGCCAGCGTCATGATGATACCGGTCACAAGAGAATTGCGCTCTCTTTCGTTACGTTCGCGAAGGTACTGTTTCATTCGGGTTGCGTGGCCAGGATGACTTTATAGTGGTTGCGTTTGGCGATATTCATCACCTGCACAATCTCTTTGATAGGGACGCTCTCGTCGGAGTGTATGGAAAAGGTGGGATCTTCCTCGGTCTGAAGGAGTTCCACAAGCTCGTCTTCCACCTGCTCAAGCGGCAGAGGGTTTTCGTCCCCGTTCACGTGGAAGGTATATTGCTCCTCGCCCCAGTCTTTAATGGACACGGTAACCGTGGCCTTGGCGCCTACCTGCCCGGTACTCTTGGGCAGCAGGAGCTTAAGCGCGTTCGGGTTCACCAGGGTTGATGTCACCAGGAAGAAAATGAGCAGCAGGAACACTATGTCCGTCATGCTGGACATAGACATATTCGGATCTGCCTTTGTGATACGCTTGAGTGCCATCAGTCTTCTTCTTTAACAACTTGCGGTTCTTCAAGCAGGTCCATAAACTCTATGGTGCTGCTTTCCATCTGGAATACCACGTTGGATACCTTTGATGTGAGGTAGTTGTAGCCGAAGTAGGCGATGATGCCCACGATGAGGCCTCCCACGGTGGTTATCATTGCGGTGTAGATGCCGCTGGAGAGCAAGGTAATGTCGATGTTGTTGCCTGCCTGGGACATATTGAAGAAGGCCTGCACCATACCGATGACCGTACCCAGGAATCCTATCATGGGGGCGCCTCCTGCTATCATCGCGAGATAGGGGAGACCTTTCTCCAGACGGGCCACTTCCACGTTGCCCACATTTTCGATAGCGGTCTGGATGTCCCCGAGAGGCTTGTTGATACGGTCGATTCCGCTTTCCACCATGCGTGCCACCGGAGTGTCGAATTTGCCGCACAGGGTTTTTGCAGATTTGATTTTGCCGTCGTGGATATAATCCCGTATGTCCATCATGAAGTCCTTGTCTATCTTGGAAGCCTGGCGTATCATCCACCATTTCTTACCGAAAATGAATATGGCGATGATGGAAAGTGCAAGCAGGACAAGCATCAGCCAGCCGCCCTTGGTGGCCATGTCGATAAGGGAGTAAGACATCTCCTGCTGAACGGGAGCGGCCTGAACCGCATCCACGATATCGGCCTGAAGTAAGTAACTTAGCATATCTCAAATAATCATTAACCTACAAATATAACAATTTTTGCTGACTTTGCATCAATTTCATGGTCTTTCGCATCTAAAACCGTGCCTGAGGCAAGTGTAGTGACGGGCACATTTTTTGCATAATTATACGCGCACAATCGTTGTGCGAAACAACGAAACCAGACAAAAATAACACATAATGGAAAGCGTAAACATCAAGGAACTCAACGAACGGATTCAGAAAGAGAGCGAGTTCGTGGACATTTTGTCACTTGAAATGGGCAAGGTAATAGTGGGACAGAAAAGCCTCGTGGAGAATCTTATGATTGCCCTTCTGGCCGACGGCCACATTCTCCTGGAAGGTATGCCAGGCTTGGCCAAAACCCTGGCTATAAGCACCTTGTCAAAGGCCATAAACGCCAAGTTCAGCCGTATTCAGTTTACTCCGGACCTCTTGCCTGCCGACGTTACCGGTACCCTTATCTATTCCCAGAAGAAAGAGGAATTCGAGGTCCATAAAGGTCCCGTCTTCGCCAACTTCGTGCTGGCAGATGAAATCAACCGTGCCCCTGCAAAAGTGCAGTCTGCACTGCTGGAGGCAATGCAGGAGCGCCAGGTTACCCTCGGCGACCAGACCTATAAACTCCCAGAGCCATTCCTGGTGATGGCCACCCAGAACCCCGTCGAGCAGGAAGGCACATACCCTCTGCCGGAAGCGCAGGTGGACCGCTTCATGCTTAAGTGCATCGTGAAGTATCCCAAGAAGGAAGAGGAGAAGCTCATAGTCCGTATGAACAACAGCGGGGAATTCCCCCAGCCCAACGCGGTAGTAAACCCGGAAGACATAGTGCGTGCCCGCAAACTCGTGCGCGAAGTTTACATGGACGAAAAGATAGAGCGCTACATAGTCGATATAGTTTATGCTACCCGTACGCCCAAGGATTACGGTCTCGGAGAGATAGAGAATTTTATCAGTTTCGGAGCTTCTCCGCGTGCGAGCATTTCCCTGAGCCTTGCGGCTAAGGCCTATGCCTTTATCAAGCGGCGCGGATACGTAATCCCCGAAGATGTGAGGGCGGTGTGCTACGAAGTGTTGAGACACCGTGTCGGGCTTAGCTATGAAGCTGAAGCAGAGAATGTTACCCCTGAACAGATTGTCGAAAAGGTGCTCAATGCGGTGATTGTGCCGTAATACTGTTATGACAACCGAGGAATTACTCAAGAAAGTCCGGAAAATCGAGATAAAGACGAAGGCTTTGTCGCACCAGATCTTCGCCGGAGAGTACCATTCGGCTTTCAAAGGGCGGGGTATGGCGTTCAGCGAGGTGCGCGAGTACCAGTGGGGGGACGATGTTCGTTCCATGGACTGGAATGTTACCGCCCGGCTGCGCAGTCCTTACGTGAAGGTGTTTGAAGAAGAGCGCGAACTTACCGTGGTGCTGCTTGTGGACGTGAGCTGGTCCGGTTTGTTCGGAACCTCGGGGCAGACGAAGCGGGAGCGTATAGCGGAGATAGCCGCTGTGCTTAGTTTCAGCGCCATACTCAACAAC
>JAFWPT010000028.1 GCA_017509375.1 Bacteroidales bacterium
CCCTTGAACACATGCTGGTCAATTATCGCCTGCAAATCGATATAGGACGTTTCATACTCGTTGGTGGAGGTGCTGTCGGCTTCCAGGCCAAGCTGGGGCATACCGTTGTAGGCTCCGAGAGTAAGGCCGAGGCAGTTCACATACAGCCACTGGCCGAGCCTGTACTCGCTGTAAAGTGAAGACTTGCCAAGCTTCAGGTCGATTCCGCCGGTTTCATCCTGGATGTAAATTTCCCGGTACACATTGCCGGAGACATCGCTGGAAATGACCTGGCCCTTTATCCAGATGTTGGAGTTGATTTCCAAGCCGCCGCCTTTATACATTGCCTTGAGCTCACTGATACTGCTCCATGTACCGCCGAAGCCGAAATCCTTCAGCTCGGATTCATTGTAGAGCTTTTCCGGGGCGGGCTGGTTCTTCCCGAAGGTGAATACCGGATCCCATTCCTCTTTCACGGTCTTGCAGGAGGAAAGCGCCACGAAAGCGACGGAAAGCAGGATAACTATCTTTTTCATACTCTAGAACCTGAAATAAACGTTCAACATGTAATTGAATCCCGCATTGTAGAAATACTTGGGATCGAAGCGGTAGTAACGCTCCTTGGACACTGTATTGTCAACCATACGGGTCTGTTCGTAGCCGCCGGTCTTGACGTTGGTGTTGTTCAGGACGTTTTTCGCATTGAGAGAGAATCCGAGCTGGTACTTACGCTTTATGAACCAGGACTTGCCCACGGAGAAATTCACGAGCCATGCGGGATCGAACTTCTCCTGCATTGTCATATAGCGGAGTTCTTCATTGGTAACCACATTGTCCGGACCCGCAGTTGCGTAATCGGTACGATAGAGCGGATTCATGTCCAGCCACGCATTGTCAAAGTACTCCACGTCGGCGTCTATGAACCAGTAATTCCAGCTGTAGGAGAGGCCGAGGCTTACCGCCAGTTCAGGTGTAGAAGGAATATGGTGCTTCTGGACCAGCTGGGGGTTGCCGTTTTCGTCTTCAATGTAGGTGGCTTTCCAGTAAGGGACAAGCACATCTTTCATGATGACTTCGGCGCTGTTGTCCACAGTCTGAGTCATCCTGGGGGTAGAAGTGTAGATATTGCTGCCCCATGCCACTACGCCCTGGACGTTCAGTCCGTCCACGAAATAAGTGGGGAACTTGTAACCGAGCTCGATACCCATGTTCCGCTGGTCTATTCCGCTGATAGCGAAGTTGGAGAAAGCGTTCTGCAGGTCATCGTAGGCACTCATCACCTTGCTCTGGTCCTTGATGGTGGTATAATAGGCGGTGGCCCGCACGTTGATACCGTTGCCAGAATACTGCCAGTTGATGTCGCTGGCGAAAGTCTTCACGGTAGTCATGTCATCCACCATGGTATTGCGGGTCCTGGGCGACAGGAATACCTGGTTGAATTTGGGAGCGTCGTTGAAATAGCCCACGTTGGCATAGACACGCTGGTTGCCTCCGATAACGTAGTTCAGGCCGAGCTTGGCGGCATAAGTGAAGAATTTGGCCACCTTTGAATGCCAGGAAGACATTTCGTAAGGAGTGGGGGTGATTCCCAGCTGCTCCCATTTGGCCGCCATCTCTTCGTTGCGGGGATTGCCGGGGAAGAGGCCGTTCTTCACGAGGCCGTGGCGCCAGAAGCTTTCGTATCCCAAGCGGCCGCCGACGTTGGCGCTGAAGTTGCCTACGACGAAACGTCCGTTGACCCAGCCGCCGATGTTGCGCACCTGGGCAAGATAGTCGTAACCGTATTTGTCGCCCACCTTAAGTTTGCGGGGCGCTCCGTTGCTCACGAAATAATCCAGGTCGTTCTGGGTCTTCCAGGGCTGGGAGGCGAATTCCCGCTCGGCGAAGTTATTGACATCCAGGAAGTACTCTCCGCCCAAAAGGTCTGCTATGGTCTTGTAGTACTCCGTCAGGTTGATGCGGCCGTCAATTCCTCCGGTGACGGTAAGCCAGTCCTTTGCCCTCCACTTGAAAGAGCTTGCGATATTGAAATCGTTCTGGTCTACATGGCGCTCTTCCTGTACATACTTGGAGCGGCCGTCAGCCTGCAGGCGGTTCACGTTGTAGAGACGGTCCCAATTGATATGGGTAAGCTCAGGATAAAGGGAGGAGTGCTTCCAGACCTCGTTGGCCCAACCCCACTTCATATAGTTAGCCCTGTTCATATCGCTGTTCTCATCATAGAAGTAGCTCGGGAGGTTGCGGTAGTAATCGGGCCTGGGATCCTGGGCGTCGTACCAGTCAAGAGCAGTGTAGCCGTTGGTGCCGAAACGGAACAGCATTGTGGCGCTTGCCTCGAAATTGTCCGTAGGGGTGTAATCGTACTTCACGAAAGACACGGGCTCGTGAGTCTTGCGCACCCTGGAGTTGCGGACACGTCCGTTCTGGTAGCCCCAGTTGGAGTTGTACATGTTGTCGTGCATGAGGTCGTACACTTCCTGGGTGGAAGCGTTCTGGGCACCTCTTTCGCCCGGAGCTGCAAAGAAGGCGAAGCTGAGCTTGTGGTTGCGGTTGAATACTTTGTCCGCCGCCAGATAATAGGAGAAGGAACGGTAATAGACACCGTCGATCCAGTCATTGCCGCCCAAACGGGCAGAAACGTTGGCCGCGAATGCCCAACCATTGTCCATCATGCCGGTAGCGTAGGACGCCATCACCCGGAAACGATATAAGGTACTGTTGGTGAGCACGCTTCCGCGAAGTCCCTTGCGCACGTTGGAGGCGTTGCCGAAGATATTGGTAAGGCCGTTGTAGCCGCCGAATCCGAAATCCGAAACTTCAGATCCGCTCACCGTCTCCTTGGTACGCATGGCCTCGTTGAGACCGCTCCAGAGGGAATACGGGCTGTAACCGGTAATGGCATCGTTCAGCTTCACTCCAGCAAGATACACATCCTGGGATTCGGAGGAATAACCGCGTGCCCGGAAACGTATGGACGAAAAATTGTAGCCTGCGATGTTGTTGAATACATCATTGGAGCCGAACAGGATGGTGGGATTGTCGTTGTAGCCCGAATCATCCAGGTCGAAAGCTGCGAACGAATCATCGTCCAGCTCGGTCACCTGCTGTACAGCGATGAGGGAGATGTTGAACAGATTCTTCACATAGCCGTCGTTTACGGTCACCTCTACCTGATTGTCCAGAAAATCGGGGGCCACGATTAACAGCGTGTACCTTCCGTCTTCCAGATTGAGGAACTGGAATGTACCGTCCTCCGCTGTCTGCGCAGTGGCCAGCTCTGCGGCGCCCTGGCGCAAGGACAGCCTTGCGTTTTCTATAGGCTGGCGGCCGTTGCGGTTCACCACCGTACCCTTCATGCCGCCGGTGAAATCCTGGGCGCTGAGGCTTAGACTCGCAGCAAGGGCGACAAGTGCGAATAGTATCTTTTTCATATTACTTCGAAATTACGATGTAAGTGGGATAGTGATCGGAATAGCCGCCGACAAAAGCACCGCCGGAAAAAGTACGGAACGGAGTCCCCTTGTACTGGCCGCGCTGGTTTGTCATAAAAGGCTTCACGAAGATGCGGCCGTAGTACTTTTGCTTCACTATGGGCTGTATACGGAAGGTGCCTTCGGGGGCATTGGCAAGACGGTTGTTGACCATGATGATGTCGAAAATGTTGTTGCCTCCCTGGTAGTAGAGCGAAGCGTAGCCTGCCTTTATCATGCTCAGGAAGGGGTCGAAGAATACTTCGTCGTCCATTTCCTCAAGCGTCTCCTTCCCTTTCAGGAATTCGGTCATGCTCGCGTCGGTGGGATTGTCGTTCATATCGCCCATAACCACTATCTTGATGCCCGGGAACTCTTTCTGGAGCTCCATGGCACGCTGGTAGATGATTTCGGCCCCACGGGGGCGAAGGTCTGCACCTTTGCCGCCGAGACGTGAGGGCAGGTGGGTTACGAAGATTCCGAACATCTCACCGTCTATGGTGCCCCGCACCAGCAGTACGTCACGGGTCTTGAAAGCGTCCATCTCCTGCTGTGTCCATTGGCTCCAGTCGATACGGGATGGGGTAAACGTGAAGGGAATGCTCTCCGAAGCTATCACCTTGAAGATTTCCGGACGATAAAGCAGCGCTACATCCACGCCGCGGCGGTCAGGACCGTCATAATGGATTATCTGGTAGTTAGCCGCGGCAATCTCAGGTTCCACTACAAGGTCTTCGAGAACGTGCCTGTTTTCTATTTCGGACACTCCCAGCACTGCATGCCAGACACCGTTGTCGGCCTTCATGGAGGCTATTACATGGGCCATGTTGTAGAGCTTCTTGGCATACTTCTCCGGAGTCCAGTTGTTGCCGCCCTCCGGGGTGTACTCCCAGTCGTTCTTACCATCGTCGTGGACAGTATCGAAGAGGTTCTCCAGATTGTAGAAGCCTATGACGTAGGAAGTCCGGGCATTCGCCGCTCCGGGAGAAGCTGTTCTGCCGGCAGTGCCGCAGGCGCTTGCCAGTACGACGCAGGACAAAAGCAGGCTAATAAGTCTTTTCATGATCTATTGAATTATCAGTTGGTATCATTTCCACCAGAATGAAGGTTCCTCCGCTTCTATGGCATCGGCCTTGGCTTTGTCCAGCACAGAAGCAAGATTGGGGAAGAAATCTATTCCGGTTTCACTTTCGAGTTTATCTATGGACATTATGTAGTTCAGGCAGTTGCCCTTGGCGATACCGGAATCGTGAGGCAGCAGGAAGCCCGCAGCCATGAATCCGCTCGCGGCATAAGTGGAAGGTCCTCGGTAAAGCAGGGCCTTGAAATAGTGGGTTGGGATTTTCACCGCAAAGCCTGAACTCGTGCCGGAAAGCGCCGTGGAGCCTTTATACAGGCATCCGGTAACCACATAGAGAGTATCCGAAGAGGCGGCATAGGAGCGCACTTTATTCTCCAGATTCGCCCAGATGCCGGCATTGAACTGGTTGTTCTGCGGGGTCATGTTGGTGCCGTAGAAGGTAGATATGGTGGCGTTGCGGTTCA
>JAFWPT010000183.1 GCA_017509375.1 Bacteroidales bacterium
AGTACTTTATAGAATTTAACTGTGTCCCGCGTGGCGCAGTTACTTTTTATAAAGTGCTGATTGATTGGCTTTTAAGTGCCAGAGATTCGGGCGTTTTTGATGGCCGAAGGGCGGGGCACTGTTCCTCCGCCCATTCGCTCCGGAATCAGCGCCCCGCCCCGTTTCGGCCACCGGTTTCGTGCATGTCCTGGTGGTGGGGGTAATCGTATGTATGTCAGGTTGTCTGTGTGACAAATTGCGAAAATATTTGTACCTTTCGGTCGCTATTAGGCGTTGGTATAGTATGAATAAGCGCATCTTCGGATATGTCGTCCTTGCCGGACTGCTTGTGGTATCGGCTTGCGGTAAGCAGCCTGTGCCTGTGCCGGAACCTGTGCCGGAACAGGATTCGCTGGCGCATTATGATTATTACAATACGGCCACCACGGCTGAATTAAGGCGGACCACCACGCGTTACGACCAGTATGGAAATAAGTCTGTCTCTGAGTTTTATGGGAGAAACCAGTTCGATGAAGAGGGGATGATTGCCATTCAGGAATCCTTTCAGGACGGCGTCCTGTCCATCCGGTCTGTCTATACATACGGAGACCATACTACGCATCGGGTCATGGAAATCTGGCCGGATACCTGGCAGACCATCATTGATTACACTTATGAGGATGCGGAGCGGACACGTGCGTTGGTGGAGTTGTGGACGTACTCGAATTCGGATCACGTGGGGAAGACCATCCGGACCTGGGAGAATGGAAGGATGGTTCTGGAAGAAACCTATGTGACAGATCCCGAAATGGGCCTCAAGGATTATTTGACGGCAAGGATTGAATATACCTATACCGAAACCCTCTCGGACGACGGCCTTGTCCGCACCTTGCGGACGGTTACCGTGAACAGGGCTGTTGCTTCCAGCCAGATAGACACGGAAACCACGGATGAAGAGGTTACTACGTATCGGGACACAAGCCGTCGGCAGCCGGAATCCATCGTTACTACCTCCAGCAAACGGTTTTATGCCATTACCAAGCGGTTCACGTATAACGAGGACAATCTGAAAATCCGTGTGGACACCTATTACGATGACCTGCTATGGGGCGTGAACAGTTATGCATATCAGGATAACGTGGTAACGGAATGCTATTATGAATCCAATGTAGAGCAAGTTTCCAGATACACCTTCGCTACCGGTCACACTTACACAAGTCCGGAGGAAATAATCCCGTCCCCCTTTGAAAGACAATGAATTTAACTGTGCCACGTGGGGCACAGTTACTTTTTGGTGGCGGCTTTGCGGAGTTTGAGGCCCAGCTGGCTGAAGGGGGTGGCGATGCGGAGGTTCTTGGAGACGGAGCCGCTGCTGTCTACGTTGTTGAAGGCATAGACGGCGTGCACTTTGCCGGTGGAGACGTTTTTCAGCGCGACATAGCCCGTGATGGCGCTCTTGCCGTCGGTGACGTCGCTGAACAGCAGGGGACTGCCCCAGCCGTTGCCCGTGTTCAGTTTGGTGACATAGATCATCATCTTGTAGGGCGTCTTGCCGGTGTTCTCTTTCTTCTGCACCTTGAGGCCTTTGTTCATCTGGTTGTAACTGGCGCTGAAGTACGTGCGGCACATGTTGTTCAGCTCTTTCAGTTTCTGGGCGGCGTCTTCCTTGTTCTCGGCCTTCCAGCTTTCCAGGAAGGTCTTTTTGCCCACCTTGGTTTTGGAAAAGTCAATTTCGTAGTCCACGACATCGGCCTGTTTGAAAAGGTCTTTGTCCCCGCCCAGGAAGACCACGCCGGGATCCTGTGCGGCGGCTACCAGGGAAAAGTCCATGTTGGCGGGATAGGGGCCGGGTTTGTCAAAAGTCTCGGGGGTGGCGTGTTTCTGGGCCGATGCAGCTGCGGCGATAAGCAGCAATGCGGCGGAAAGCATTAGTTTTCGCATGGTACAATCAGTGTTAATAGTGTGTTGTGGTCTTAGATAAGCTCGTCGCGCTCGCGGATGTCTTTGAGGCGGAGCTGGACGGTGGAGGAGCCGCGGTAGAAGTTCTCCACGATGGAGTAGCAGATATCGATGGGGTTCCCGGCTTTGATGTGGTCGTAATAATCGGCCATGTTGAAGCCGATGGCGGCGATTTGCCGATAGGGCTGGCTCTCCTGCATGAGGTCCAGCTTCAGGTGCACGCCGCCGGCGCCCACCTTGCGGCCGTTGCCGGCATCATAGACGTCCTCCGTGAGGAACATGGGATTGTTGTTGCCCGGGCCGAAAGGCTGGAACTGCTTGAGTATGCGGGTGAATTTGGGGGTAATCTGCGAGAAGTTGAGCCGGGCGTCCAGTTCCACCACGGGGGTGAGTTCCTCGCGGGTGATGTTGCCGGACACAAAGCGGTTCATGCGCTTGCAGAACTCCTCCAGGTTCTCTTCCTTCATGGTGAGGCCGGCGGCATA
>JAFWPT010000184.1 GCA_017509375.1 Bacteroidales bacterium
CACATATCCGGAGTTGTTGATGCTGCCGTACAGATAGCCGTTCTTGATAATCAAATGGCGCAGACTGGACTTGGTCCCCAGAGCCCGCCCCAGGTAGGCGTTGCTCTCCAGGTCGATGACGGCAATGCCGCCGCCGCTGCCCATACAGCCCACCAGCAGGCGCTTGTTGTCCGGGGTAAACACCGTACCGCGAAGGCAGTAGCCGCTGTTCACGTCACGGTCCACCTTTTCGGTGTAACTGAATTTCAGGTCCAGCTTGCGGTCCACCACCAGGCAAGAGATATAGTGCCAGTCTTCGGGGACTTCGGACGATATGTCCATCAAGCCAACGGTGTTGTTGCCCCAATGGGTAACAGCCAGACGGGTTCCGTCCGGGGACACGGCCACCATCTTCGGAAGAGGCCCCGTCTCGAACATCCGCACTATGCTATCTCTCTCAGTATCAATTACTGCCATAGCGGAAGGCTCCTGGGCGTTGAGGTCGAAGCTACGGCGGTAATAAGGAATCCAGAGATATCTGCCCCGGTGCGAGAAGGCGCTTTCCACCGGCTTGCCGGTAAAATTGTTGGGGTGCTTGAAAGACTTACGGAAGTTGAAAAAACCGCTGGCAGGAGCCCAAAGGGAATCCTGCTCTTCGGTGAATTCATGATGTATTACTTTGATTTTCTTGTGGGTGTCGAAATCGAACACCACCGTGCGCCCGCCCTCCAGAGAGTTTACGTAATACTTGTGCCCGAAAGGATGGATGTTGACCGATTTGGGAGACTTGATATCGGGGTCGGCAGAATCCGTTAAAGTCTTGTCGTAGTACTGTTTACGCCCCATGAAGCGAACTTCCACCGAGTCGGTCAGGAGCCTGTCGCCCACCTCGGGATGCACCAGCGAGGGCTTCACGGCTACGGAATCGCCGGGAGCCGATGACAGCACAAAAGCCAAGAGTAAAGCGCAAAGACTCATAATCCGAATTATCAAAGGACTGCAAAGATATACAAAAAATCGTATATTTGGAGACTGAACAGAATGTAACGAAATGGCAGACAATTATATCGAAAGGCGGGAAGAGGAGCTCCGGAACGCCGGCCGCACGGTAGTGCGCCGCAATACCCCGTCGCTCGACACGCTCTTCTTGAGGAACCGCAGCCACAGGAGTTTCGATCAATCTTACATAGTGGCAATGAGGCAGTTGGAGACTATCGTGTCGGTAAACAACAAAATTCCGTCCAGCAAAAACGGCCAGTTTTTCCGCTTCAAACTGCTGGATGCCGCATCCGGCGGCAAAGACTTCTGCCGCTTCCTGCATTTCGGCGCCTACCTGCCTGAACTGCACCTGCCTCTCCCAGGCACGGAACCTCAGGCGTTCATCATACTGTGCACCACGGTACCGGAATCCCCCTCCGTGTACATAGACCTCGGCATCTCGCTTCAGAGCATGGCGCTTAAAGCTGTGGAAATAGGCCTCAACGCCCTGATTGTAAGGGCATTCAATCATCAGGAGGTAAAGGATGCGCTGGGCCTGGAGCTGGAACCGCTCGCAGTACTTGCCATAGGCAAGGGCAGCGACCGCATAGAGCTTACGGAAGTGCCTGCCGGTTCCGACCTCCGCTATTATCGCGAAGAAAGCGTCCATTACGTACCCAAGATACGAATAGACGACCTTCTCCTGTAAATTCCGCCCGTCGGTGAAACCGGTGCGTAGTATCCTCTATTTCAACAGGTAAGCCAAGCCTATCAAGAGGCAGTTGTTGTTGGCTTGCAGCGGAATACCCTCGTAAGGTATAACTCCCCCTATACCGTTCTCGAAACTTGCATAAAGCTTGAACGACTGGATGTTGACGCTTCCGTTCACGCTATACACGAAGCCGCAGGCGCCGCTGCCGGCGTTCACTCCCAGATGCGCCACTCCGGGGAAGTCCAGGGCCAGACCGCCTCTCGCTTCCCAGTAAGGGAGGCAGAAACGGTAACCGGTATAGAGGCAGGAAGCTTCCGCCGACAGCCTCTCCCAGAACGGCATAGCATAACTTGTCTTCAGGCTGGCGCTGAGCGGGATATACTTCAACTTTAAACTTTTTTCCCTTACCTTTGGCATAATCGCGCCCAGGACCTCATCTTTGAGACCGTTCACCCTCTCCATCAAGCCCTTCTCGTTCAACTCATCCATACTCAGTCCCCTAAGTCCGTCGAAAGCATACGAGCCCGAGCTGTATCCGCTGTTGCCGTAATACCAAAGTATGCCTCCCAAGTCGTTTACGGAAGCCGACAGGGAGAAGCCTCGGAAAGGCTTCCACACAAATCCCAGGTCCATGGCAAGACCGGCGCCGGTGGGCATGCCGAACTTGCCCTTTCCCACATAACTGGTATAGTCGATATGGCCCTCGCCATCTACCCAGGCCTTGCGGAAGAAATTGGTCATGTCGATGTCGGTATCGAAATCCAACTTGTATTGGTCCATGGTGGTGGTCACATCGAACTTGCGTGCTATGATGTCCAGGCTGTTCAGTCCCACGAGCAATTTCACCCTGCCTCCCAGGGAAAAATGTTCGCCGAAAGGAAATGAATAGGCGTAGGCTATTTCTCCGTACACGTTGCCGAAAGCCCGGAGCGAGGAAAGGTCGTAGGGAGACTGCGAAGTTCCGGTCTTGATAATCTGGAAGATTTCCCTGGGAACGGAAGCTCCGTAGTTCACTTTTGCGCCTATCTCAATACTGTGGAAACCCCTCCCACGGCCTCTCCAGCCATAAGATACAAGATTGTAATTCAGTGCGTTATAAAGGCTGTTCACGGCTTTCAGGCCACCCGGGAACTGATCTGTACCCACCGAAGAATGAAGGCCTGTCACCAGTTTGTCCTCTTTCGGGAAAATGAAGGAGGCGGCGCCAACGTTGTTGCGGCTGCTGCTCTGGAACTCCCCGATACGTACGAAACCGTTTTCCAGGAATGCAGCTTCTGCCGGATTCACGATTTCTTGAGCCTCTGCGTTCCATCCCAGTACGAAAGCGGCCAACAGTGGTATCATTGTCTTTTTCATAATTCCTTGATCGTTATTCCGCCGCTTACGGTAGCCCGGATGTTGTTGATATTGATGGTCTGTTTCATACCCAGCCGCTTGTCGCCCTCGCCAGTAGGCGCCAGTACCTTTATGCCCAGACGTATGCCGCCGATATCGGGTATGTTGCCTTCCCTGGCCTTAATTACCACCTCCAAAGGCGTCACGACGGGATTGTCGGGACTGCCTGAATTGATGCGTATGCCCGGAGTCACCTCCACGTCTTCGCACAATTCCGTAGAAGTTTTGCCTTCCTCATCCGTCTTAAGTTCCAGAATCCTTACGCTCGCAAGCTCCAAAGTGACTGGAATCTCGCTCTTCACATCAGCGCAGATTCTGGCTTCTTTCACCTTGTACTGTCCCAAAGGGAGATTCAGGTCGGATATGTCGAAGGGAAGAGCCTCCGTGAGCACGTCGCCTACAGAAATGAAACCCTTGTAATTATATCCAATAGATATAGATCCTATACCCTGTGCGGGATCCTTCTGCAAAAACTCAGCCGGCAAATGCAAGACCATGTTGTCCAGTTTGCAGCCGTCGAAGCTCCTTGCCCCGGTCTGCGTTTCACTGAAAAATACAGCATTATCAGCGCCAGAGGCCACTTTCTGCCGAGAAAAAGCCTTGGAAACCAGCACATTAGATGGACCGGAACCAGCCTCGCCACCGGTCAGCGAGAGCTGGCCGGAAACGGCAATCTCTTCTGTCAGGGGATTCGAAGCATACAGCGAAAAAACCTGGGTGGCAGTGGAGAGCCCAAACATCTCCATAGCAGACGCCATGGTATTGAAGGCCCCGGAAAAAGCGTCTATCGGGATATCAGCAGGCTTTGACTGGTCCGGGGCCAGCATGCTGAGCATCAATACGAAGTTGCTGAAGACACTCCCCTGCGACTCCACGCACAGGTATCCGTCCTCATCCTCCTTCACAAACTGTTTCAGAAGATCGTTCAAGCCGGATTTTTCAAGTAGCTGCTTTGGCATCAAAGGACCGATGTCCCCCACCGGAAGACTCACCTCCTCCGTAAACAAAGTGATTTCCTTGTCGATACCTCTTGAGATGTCGTACTCATCATGCCTGCTGCACCCCCACGTAATGCCCGCCATAGTCAGAATTGCGGCAATCGCCGCGACGAGCCATATTCTTCTATCCATACCTGCAAAAAATTATTCAAGCAAAAATAATAAAAAAGAAGGAAGACAGCACTTCCTTCATATCAAAAAAAAGAAAAACCCCCAAACTTAAGCCATCGCCTCTATTGCCTCGCGGGTCAGGCCGGTCGTTGAAACTATAGTTTCGACAGGAATACCTTCTGCTTTCAGTCTTCTGGCTACCTGCTCAATGCCTTGACTGATACCTTGACTGATACCCTGACTGATGCCTTGCTCGATGCCTTTCGCATTTCCTTGATCGAAGCCTTTGGCATAGTACTCCTCGGCTATCTCCTTGCGGTCCTCGTCGGTGAGATATGAACGGATGTCGTCGTTGAACATAGAGCGAAAGTATTGTAGTTTGTCCTGCTCCGGAATCGGGTACTGACGGCTGCACTCGAAGATTGCATCGTACTTGCCTACGTACCTTTCCGGCCTGCTCACAAAGGTACTCATATTTTGAAGAATATCAAACCATTCCTCCACCGGATCGCTCGCCTTACCCGGCTCACCGGCAAATCGCGGCAGTTCACACAGGTACAGGTTGAGGAGGCTCCGCTTGGTGTATCCTTCGCCTGTGGTCTCCCGCAGCTGATACGTGTAAATCAGTTTGTCCGTGTCGTGCTGCAAGCGGAAGTTCATGAAGCATACGACGTACACCGGCACCAGCTTCCCATAAGATTCTCCCTTGTGCAACTGGCTGTGAATCATCGACGCCCCGTAGAAAAGCAGGCGGTTCCGCAGGAACTCCTTGTCCGCTCGCTGCATCTCCACGATGATCTTGCGGCCGTCGGCCGTATGGCAGAGAACGTCCATAATCACTTTCTTGTCGTCGCCCTTCCAGAGGTCTATCTCGTTGGGGTCGTACTCGATGTGGATGATCTTTTCGGGAAGGATGTCGTTCAACAGCAGCATAAGGTTCTGCTCATTGTGACCGAAGACGTGTTTGAACGCCCAGTCGCACAGCAGGTCGATGTAGGTGCTGGTGGCGATGCGGATGATGA
This sequence comes from Bacteroidales bacterium, assembly GCA_017509375.1. The sequence goes on from JAFWPT010000184.1 coordinate 5,196, forward strand.
GGTCTTCCTTCTCTTCCTGCGAGAGCCTGCGGAAGCGGTCGTACTCGCTGGCGATG
>JAFWPT010000185.1 GCA_017509375.1 Bacteroidales bacterium
CCATCGAAGAACGGAAATAAAACCGGGGATTTGTATGGCTTTTCAGTCAAAGGAAGAGTCAAACTGACGGGCTTGGAGTCTGCCTCTGAGAGATACTCCTTGTCATAAAGGAACTCATAGCCCTCATCCGTCTCTTTCAAGACTCCGGCCGGATTCCCTTTGTATTCGATCAATGCCGTTATCATTTCACCTTCTTTTGAGGAACCAGCTCGTATCCGAACAGGTCAAACACCTGGGCAACCTTGTCCATTCGGACAGTAGCCTTACCCTGCTCCAATTCGCGCACGAAGTTCAAGCCGACGCCGGACTTCATTGCCAAATCCACCTGCGTCAGACCATGCTCCTTCCGCAAGGCCTTCAACGTTGAAGATATGACGTTATTACTCATAATTACATTCGTTTGGATGCAAATATAAGAAATAAACACAAAACCACATCACAACGAATGTAAAAATATGTTATTCTTGACGATTACATTCGATAAAGAATAATAAATGCGCAATGCCCAAGACCGCCAAATAAAGACACTAACTGCCAGAATTGTTTCAGTATAGGTTCGTAAGTCCTTTTCTTCAGGGTCTTCTGGTATCTTTCCCCTTACAGCCGCATTAGTGCGAAAAATAGGACAGCAGGGCTCGCTGGTAGTCGCGGAGGGCCTGGATGCCAGCGTGGGTGATGCGGCAGACCGTGTGGGAACTGCGGCCCTCTCCGCTGCGAGAAACCTTGATGTACCCTACCTCCTCCAGTTTGGAAAGCTGGACGCTGAGGTTGCCGGATGTCGCATTCGTGAGCCCCTTGAGGTACACGAAGTCGGCGTCGTCCAGGGAATCGAGGGCGGCCATGATCTTGAGCCTTAGCTCGTTGTGAAGTATGGGGTCCAGATCTTTAAACTCCATGTCCCGATCTCCTTTCAAACAGGTAACCCGGTACGATAAGGGCTATTATGGCAACCAGCACGATGGCGGGCAGCTGCCACACCCATAAATCTCCCTGAAGGAGAAATGCACCCAGGCCGATGCCGGCGCCGATGAGCCCTCCCGCAATCATGGGGCGGAAGCGGACTGCCTCTCCGGTGATGAATGCGCCGACGCCCACGAGCAGGCAGATCATCGGGTTTTCAACCGTCTCATACAAGCCGAAGAACCCGAAAAGAAAGCCTCCGAGACCTATTGCGCAGGCTGCGAATATCCAGTAGTCCAGCACCAGTTTGGACTTCCTGGTGCGCATGTGCGCCCGCTCATGGTCCTTACGGAGAATAACTGTCATAAGCGGCAGCCCCACTACCGGAATGCCAACCCACAGCCAAAGGCACCACTCCCAGTGCAAGCACTGCCAGAATATGAATTCCGCCAGATAGAAAAAGGCCGTGAGCCACCCCCAGAGAGGAAATATCTTTCCTCCCGTGGGGGCGTCGTCCATATACACCTTGCCCCTTGTTCGGGCAATCACTTCGAGGGCGTCAAAGTTCTCTTCCATAACGGGGGCAAAGATAGTGATTAATTCTGATCTACGTAGATTGTCGACTTTTTCCTGTTATCCCACTTGAGGCGGAAAACCACCTGCGTGCCGAGGATCGGGGAATCGTGGCTGGTCTTGGGAAACAGTTTCGGATGATCGTCCCGGCCGCCGTATCCGCTGAAGTTGAAGTTTCTGTCGTAGCCGGGCTCCAGCTCCACGTGCGCCCAGTCCCAGTATGCGTCCTCGGGATTCGTAATGACACCCACTTCCATCCCCATCGGATAGTTGCACGTGCCGTTCTCTCCGCCGCTGGTAAAGGGCGCAAATACGCCATTGCCGTGCTTATAGGTAATCTGGAAGGAAATGGCCTTATGCTCAACAACCTTCACGGGTATCGTGAACTTGGCGCCGTGGTCAGCCACGCTGCGGAAAATGAGGTTGAAATCTCCCACGGGGATGCCTTTTTTGAAGTTCACGTAAAGGCCATAAGGGTTATAAGAGATCTTGTTATAGTTCTCCGTTGCCGGATCGATCTCGATTCCATAGCCTGTGAAAGAACCGCCCTGTGGCGCCCATTCGTCTGCCGTAAGCCAGACGGTGTCGCTGGACCATCCGTAGGCCGGATCGTTCTCCGCCAGGATAAAATCGGCGGAGCTGTTTTGCATTGAAAGGGAGAACGATGAGTAGCCGGGGCCGTTGTAGAGTGTGACACTTGCCGTCATGTCCGTTCCGGCATAGCTGAATTTGAGTTCAACCTGACTATTATCGGCCGATGTCTTGGCATATAGCTTTTGTGTGGATGCATCCCAGGTGAACCATTCTCCGGAACGGCCGTTGCAGCTCTGGCTGTCGAGTTTTACCTTGCTCCAGTCGAACTGTGCTCCGGGAGTCCAGTTCGCCGTAATTGTGACGCTTTGGCCGGGGACAACCCAGTTGCTTTCATAGTTCAGGCTGAAATCGGACAGGTCGGCCACCAGTTCTTGCACGGTGGCATTGCCGCAGATTGTGTATTCGTCGCCGTCAGAAACATATGAATCGGTCTCGGGGTCGTAAACCTGATTTGCGAAGACAAACACGAACAGGAACTGGTATTCTCCTGAATATGCCTTTGTCTTCTCCTTGAGCCAGAACTGGCTGCTGCCGTCCAGTTTAACGTTGCCGCCATTGCCAACATGGCAGTCCAGCGTTTTATCCTGGCCAAGCCTGAATGTGCCCATCTTGGCGGCGGCCCAGGGGTACTTGTCGTAAAACTCCTTGTTGATGGTGGTGAGTTTATTTGCGACCTCCGGGGGGATTTCTCCGTTGAACCAGCCCATCGTCATCTCCTGCGAATCCTCATCCATCAGTTCCACGTGTACTGCCTGTTTTGTCCCGTCCATATAGCTGGACCCTACATACCAGTTGGAATACTGCGGCGGAAGGTCGAACACCTGCGCCGTGCCGTCCCCCTTCTGAATCGAGTATGTATTATCCTTCAGCGCCTCGGCCTTCTTGATCGGGTCTCCGCCGCCGGCAAGCGGCAGGACATTGGCCGTTGCCATTGCAAGGTTTCCCTGCTGGTCTGCAGCCTTGCCTTTTACCCTCTTGACGATTCCTTTGACGGTTCCTCCGGTAAAGCTTTCCGGGTTTGACGCGGTAAAGGTCACGGTTACATTCCCGTTTTCATCCGTGGTTGCGCTGGCAGGGTTCACCGTGCCGCCCGTCGCTTCGAAATGGATTGTCGCCACGGTTTTGGTTTCTTTAAGATCAACCGGTTCTTTGACGTTATTATTTGATGGTTTAAGCAGTTTAAACGTAAAAGTAAATGAAGCGGTACCGTCCGCGGAAATTTTCTGCTCTGACGGCGAAACAGTCAGCACGTCCTCGTGGTTGCCCACCACAACATCCGGGGTGCAACCGGCAAACAGGGCCGCAATGGCCAGAAGTGGAATCAGATTGAAGAGTTTCATGACGATATGGTATTTTAGTTTATTCCGTAAACCATACAAAGATACTTAAGTTTATAAAATAAACAAAACTCTCATAAATAATTTGTTGTGTGTCCGGCAGGTTGAAGTTCGCAGGCGGCGGAGGAGGTCGGCGGAGGTGAAGCCGGGGCCGCCGCAGGTAGAGACGACCAGTGCGGCTACGCCGGTGCCGTTGTTGTTGACGGCGGCGATTGTTCCGGCAACGTGCATGGCGTGCGCATCCGGGGTAATATGGTATGAGTCGGAGTAGAAATTGTAGCCGCAGTGGCCCTCGCTGTCGTACCAGATATTGCCTGCAAGATCCTCGTGGGTGTAATCACGCCGCCATCCACAACGCAAACAATGACTTCCGGATTGCCGATGTACCCTGAAGACCACGCAGGAACCACATTGATGTCGCATCCGGCCTCGGCGCCTTCATGGGAGCCGTCGTTGTAATAGTGCCACTGCCGATAGAAGAGAGGATCGTCGAAGGGGCCGTCGGACGCTCCCGGAGCCAGTTCTGAATATGTAACATCCCCGTACAGACGCCTTATGGGGTCGCATTCCACAAGGGTAATCCCGGGATAGGCCTCCAGGAAGGACTTTGCAAGGGATGCGGGATAGTCCTCGTCGAAATCTATCTGATACCACAGGTGCAGGCCCTCCCGGCGCGACCTCGGTTCAAATTCGCCGGCCGGGGCGAAGACGCGCTTCATCCGTTTGTTGTTCAATCTGTCATCGGCCCGGATGGCGGAATTGGTAGACGCGCTGGACTCAAAATCCTGTGGTAGCAATACCGTGCGGGTTCGATTCCCGCCCGAGGCACGGAAAAACCGCTTTGTAGATACATACAAGGCGGCTTTTTGTTGAGGTGGCACAAAAAGTGGCTTGTTCCCGGATGATGGCCGCGGCGTGACTCAAGGTCTCTAGCGTATTTTATACTCGCTCAGAGGAGCATAGCCCAGCTCCGACATCAGGGAATCCCAATTGCGGGGAAGTTCGATATTGATGGTGGCATACCCGCCGCCGGGCATGGTCTGGACCTTGTTGCGGGCGGCATCGCCGGTAATGATGAAGGCGGTCATGCCGCGTTTCATAGTGGGGATGGTCATCTGCTCTGCCTCGGGAGAATCGTACCACTCCGGGGTGGGCGTCATCTCGCCGCCCTCATCCTTGCGGATATGTCCCTGATACTGCCGAAGACTGTGCTGCCCGCCATCCTTGGCTCCGCCCGGATTGGCATAGTAGTTCGCAAAAGCACGCTCCTTGACCGGACGGCGGGACGCGGCTATCAAGTCCTTCTCCAACGCCTCCGGGCTCCCATATTTACCGGCAAGGATTGCCGCAACCGGTTCTGTCATCAGGATGGTCCGGAAGGTGAACTGCCGACCACTGCCCAGGGCAAACTGGATCCGCTCGCTGATATCCCAGGCCAGCAGTTCCATCAGCTTCTGGGGATTGGTGGTGGAGGGCGCCATGTTATTGCCCCAGAGAAGCGTGGAGCCTAGCGTAATGGTGTTATCGTTAAGGTCGAAGCCGTTCCTCACGTGGTACGGCTTCCAACCCACCCGCAGGCAAGCGGCATCATCCTCCACCAGGCACCAGGACATGGGATAGCCGAAGGTCCCCATCCGGTCCTGCTTCACATAATAGCCGCAAAGGTTCATCAGGGCCAGATTCATAAATCGGCCGATAGCGACATTCGCCGATTCGTTTATCTGCCCCTGGCCGCTGTCAATACCCAACTGCCGGGCCACCGGTCCGTTGAGCCAGGAATACGGAATCCACGCATGTGTACTTGCCAGTGTACGGCGGAAATTGGGATCGCCCAGGCCCTTTGTCAGGGCAATCAAAATCGGCATATACTCCGGCTTGCATCCGGCCATCACTGCATTTACAGCCACATGCCAGACGGTCGTGTTCCGGTGTGCGATGGGGAGCACCGCTACAGTCTCGTCCCACTTCAAGTCCGTATATTTCAGGAAAGATTCTACCTTTTCAAACGTGGGCGGAACGATGGGAAGCCCGTCCGACCAATTCATCTCCTTGAAGTAGTCATTGATTTCATCTAGCGTGCCGAAGAAAGCATCGTCGCGGATATCCCCCTTGTTGCCGGACACGCCGGCGGAACGTTCCTCTTCCGAGATGGGCCTGGTCAACGCCTCTACGATCTGCGGCCAAAGAATCTCTCGTGTATTCCGAATCAGTTCTTCAGCGGTATGCGTCGCGAAAGCACCAGGATACTGTGCCACACGCATCACAGGAACGCCATTGTTGAGTGCCGTGTATTTTGCCTGGTCCACAAAACCAGGGCCGGCAATTATGACTGAAGGTATTCCCAGATACTCCGCGGCGATGCATGACCCCGTCTCCTTGGGCGTACAAAGCCCGCAACCGCCGTTTCCTGAGATGACTGCATCCACGCCCATCTCCTTGAGTTTGGCCTGGAATTCTTCTTTCTGCTTTCTGGTAACGCCGGGGGCCGGATATGGGCCGGCGATGCCAATTTCATCCAGCAGAATCACCCGGGCGGACGGATAGTTCTCCAGAATCAGCCGCTTGATTTCCGGATGGGTGACGCCGGTCATGAAACTGACGCCCACAACAGCTATAGTCTTCCCGTCCAGCGTCTCCAGACGCGGTGCCTGATTAATCATCTCTACGGAAGAGCGTCCGACCGGACTGACCACCGCATATCCGGGTTCTTCCTTCTTGGCAGGGGCCGGAGCAGCAACAGCCGGTTTCTTTGCCGCCGTGGCGGTTTTCGTCTGGGCCGGTTTTGCCGATGCCGTCGTGGCTGCTGCCGGAGGAGCATCGGCCAATTTGCAGGTTTCGTCACATACAATGCGCTGAGCGCTTAATTCAACGGAGATAATACCAACTGCCAGGGACAGTAGAACAGTTCGAAAAGAATGTGCAATCATAGAGAATCGTTTATGCATACATTATTTAGATGCATAAGTGGCATAAAAGTTAATTCGTTCAGCTTGATAGAGTCGGTCACTTTTGGTCACCTTTTCCGGGAGTTATTTCACCACACCGCACAATGACTTAACTAACGGGAAATCAACTCATTCGGTTTTTTAAAACAACTCACGACAGCCACCGATTCGTATACCACCGCCACCAGTTGGAACCAAGTAGCAGAATTGGAATTTATCGGCCTAAAGATAAACCTTGGGATGTCATTTTTTCCTTTTCCACGCTTGAAGCCATAATTGATTCTATAAACAGTATTCCCGATGAAACCAATAAGCGAATACCGGATCGGCGAAATAGACGCCATCGGGCCTTTTATCTATCAACTCCTTACCTAAAAGAACGTTTTCTATCCTTGTGATATTCGATTTGCTGCCCAGGCGGTATTCCTCCAGTATGTCTGACGACTGGAATCCAGTATGTATACCTGCGTCCAGGGCCTTTAAGTAGTTCATCTGGTATACCGTCAGATTGGCCAGTTGACGCATAAAAAG
>JAFWPT010000186.1 GCA_017509375.1 Bacteroidales bacterium
CGGCGTCCACCCGCTCCCGGATGGCTATGCCGTGATGGAACCGCTTGTGGTCAAGGCGATTGAGCAGGCCCGATCCTCCCGCCGCTACGGCCGGCTTCGCCGGCGCTAGCCTTCGCCGGCGAAGCAGCCGTCAGCAACCTACCACGAAACCGTGCGGCTCCATACCTGACCGAAGCGGTCGGTGACGGAGACGGTTCCGGTGCCTGTGGCGGGAGCGGAGACGCGGAACATGGTCAGAGGCACGCCGGTCGCGAAATCATCGTAGCCGGCTGAGCGAAGGAGGCTGTAGTTGGCGTAATAAAACTCCTTGATTTCCTTGTCTGCGCGGTCATATCCGGTCCTCTCATCCGGGTCGGTATCGACGGTCTCGACATGGGTCATCTCAACGGGTGACCCGCCTGCCATCGTCAGCGTCGGCGTCTCCCAGAGGCTGTCCCAGAGGAAGATATTGACGTAGAGCTTCCCGTCGCCGTAGGCATTCGGGACAAATACGTGCATCTGGTAGCTCTCGTCGAGATCGGCGCCGGTATCCTTCATTTTGGCGACCTTGGGGCTGGTACCGGTATAGTTCCAGTCACAGTAGGTGTAGGCCGGCTGGCCCATCGTGCCATGGAAGTCGCTCTTGAGATACTTCGTGGGGTGGAACCGCCAGGAAATCTCCCCGTTGACCACATCTACCACCGTAAATCCGCGCGGAGTGCCGTCGGCGAGGTACTCGTTGGTCCAGAGTTCGCCGGTGGAGCGGGCGAGCGTGTGCACCTGCACCCGCTTGTGCCGGTGGTTGGCGGGATAGATGTAGTTGAAGGTGCTGTGGGTATGACCGGCCCAGGCGTGGACTTCGGCATACTTGTCGAACAGGGCGCCGTAGTCCGGCCCATGCTGGGCCGTGTTCGTGCGTTCGCTTCCGCTGGACTGCTTGAACAGGGGGGAGTGGGCGCAGACCATGACGGTCGACGTCTTCGGCACGAAGGCCATGTCTTCCTGCAGCCAGGCCCAGATTTCATCGGTCAGACCCTGGTCGTAGGCCGTGAGTTTGCCGTCCTCGCGCTTCATGATGAGATTGTCCAGCACGACGAAGTGGATGCCGCCGATGTTGAAGGAGTAGTTGCGGGGGCCGAAAAGCCCTTCAAATTTCCATGCGCCCGCATCGTCGTCAGCCTTCGTGATATCGTAATCATGGTTGCCGATGACGTTGTAAGTGGGGTATCCGAGCGAGCCGAGTGCGTCGGAATAGGTGTCCAGCAGGTCCATGTCCTCATGCACGAGGTCACCCAGGCAGATGCCATAGACCTGCCGGCCCGAAACGGTCGCGGCCGTTTCCTGGAGGTCCTGGTAGAGGGCCTCGCAGGCGCGGGTGGAGCGGTAGGCGATGTTGTCGAGGGACCAAGATGTCGCCCGAGGCTGCGGATCCGCCGTGACGAGGAGGGTGAAGCTGTCCGGATTGGCGACCGGCGTCAGGACGAAGTCGCCGCAGTCGCGGATGCCGCCGGAGGGGCTGATGCCGGAAAGCGCTTTATAGAAGCGCGGTTTCCCGTTTTCCACGGGCGGCATATAGCCGGAGGGCGTGGAGACGAAGATGAATTTCGACGCGTCCATGTCCACATTCATGTAGAAGTGGCCGGTGGTGGTCGTCGTGACGCACTGAAGGCCATCGCTCACGACGACATCGGCAAGGGGATGTCCCTCGCTGTCCCGGACAAGGCCGGTTACATTGTACGGATCCAGGACCAGGTCTTCTTCTTCTATGTCAGGAAGTTCCAGTTCCGTTGAGGTCGATGCGGCGAAAGTGAAGACCGGGAAGTTGGACAGTTTTCCGGCTGTCAGGACGGTGGACGAACTTCTCTTTTTCTGCATTACATGGCCCTGGGCATCCTGCAGCGTGAAAGTGAATCCGCGGCTGTATGTGCCCGAGGGAACGACGAAGTACAGGTCCAGCGCTCCGGTGGAGGACAGTGCCTGCCCGACGGTCATCGTCAGCGCACGGTCGGCATCCGCCGGCGAAGCGGACGGCGTTAGGATGGCATTGTCGTAGTCAATGCCGAATGTCCCCGCCACCTGCTCGTCCCCGTTGCCCCGGAAAGTCACGGAAGCAAGGGTGACGCTGCTGTTCGCGGCGGCCTTGACCGAGATGTGGAGGATGCTGGAAAGATAGTTCATTTCGATGGACCCGGAGAGGCTCTCCGCTTTGGCGGCCATCGGGAATGCGCCCTGGGCGAATGATCCCTCTGTCCACGCCTGGGTGGCCGGCAGCGTCACATGGGAGGCGTCCGCATAGATCGAAGCCGGGTAAAGCAGGGCATACGGCGCAGTCAGCGTCCCCTCGAAGGAAAATGCTGCGGACTGGGATTCGTCCGGCAGTCCGGAAAGGGGATCGGACTGCACGCCGTTCGCGCAGATCCGGTCGTCATTGGACCAGTAGATGTTCCGCTGCCCGTTTTCGGACACGCCGAGGGAAGTCCTCGTCTGCGGCAGTCCGACGGTAATGACGGTACGCGGGGCTTCGGCCTCCGGAATAACTTCCGTATTGTCTGCCGGAACCGTTACCGGCTCCTCCAGCCTCCCGCATCCCGCCACCCAGAGCGGCAGGATGAGGAGGAAGAGGAACAGTTTGCTGTATTTTCTGTCCATACGCATCAAAGGTCTGCGGCATTCCCGCCGCCGTCGGTGAAGTTGGTGTCGCCGCAAATCTGCCAAGCGGGCGAAGTGCCATTATTGATATTATTGGTAATTGTTCCGCTAGCGGGATAATGACAATTCTTTATGGTGCTGCCGGATTCCGATGAACCGGCGACAGCGCCCGCAGAAGTAAATACTCCATCAGTTGCAGTATGAGAAATCTCTGTCACTGTGGTCGAGCAATTGGTCACCAAACTGCCGGCACCTAGAACGGCTGCGATGCCTCCGCCTTTTTGGAGCTGGGAAGTACTAATGCTAGTCCCCGTCATAGAACAGTCTGTTATAGTGGAATTGACAATCCAACCGGCAATGCCACCGATAAAGTATGAGGAACTGCCTGTATAATTACCTGTATTTGTGGCATTAGAAATGTCTGTAAATTCCGCATAGCCAACAGTGCCTCCGCCATATCCACGTCTGGGTCCCGCACCGCCGTTGATGGCAGATGCGACAGTATTGTCAACGCGGGAGATGCTGACCCTGTTATCTGCTGTTCCTTGCACGAAACCTGCAATCCCACCTTCAAAAACGGACCCTGCCAGGGTAATGGTATTGTTGAACTGGTTATTGCGGAGTTCACCGGTATTTTCACAATCGCTGATACTGGAAGCCCCGAAGAGTTTTGCGACAATTCCTCCTACATAGAACGTCTTGCCGTTCTGTTTGGATGAGTTACCACCATGAATGTATCCGCTGTTGTTACAATCAGAAATCGCAACGTTGCCTGTCACCATCCCGATGATACCCCCCGCAAGGTTCTCCGTATGTGCATAGTTGTTCAAAGAAACGGCAACCGTTCCAGCATTATCGCTCCCGCCTAAATTCTTGCAGCCGCTTACAGTACCATCTCCTGACATTAAGCCGATAATGCCACCGAGATGAATTCCGGTCGTCGCCACTGCACCTGAATGCTGGTGGTGAATATAGCCGTTGTTCGAGCAATCCTGCGCACTTGACGAAGAAAGACCGATAATTCCGCCGAGGTTGTAACCGCCTGTTGACCCCACGCCGGAAGTAGAGTTGGTGAAAGCAACCTCACCCGAATTGACGGCATCGGATACAACTGCATCGGCTTTTCCGACGATGCCGCCCAGGTTGAAAGCTCCGGTCGATGCCCCCGTATCGCCCTCGTCTTTCAGGTATTTGACAGTTCCGCTGTTGCGGACATTCGAAATGGCAGCGGTGGATTTGCCTGCGATTCCGCCGAGGTTGTAACCGTCCGCATTTAACGTTGAATAGGTATAGTCCTGATATACCTGGCCGGAGTTGCTGATCTTCTTGTCGGCTCCGCCGTCAATCGCAACGGCATTGTAACCGAATATGCCACCAATGTAGGTGTAGCAGTTGGCGCTGTTTTCGAGACGGCTGACCTGTACGTTTCCGGAGTTCTGGACATCGCTGACGCTGCCGCCATCATTGGAACCGACGATTCCGCCCAGGAAAGGATACCTTGCGCTATAAAAAGTTTCAACACCGGTCGTGCTGATGGCGAGGTTTGCGGCGTTGGTGCAGGATGAGATATTACCGAGGTTGTAGCCGGCGATACCGCCCAGATACTGGAAATAAGGATTGGACCTGTTGGTCAGCGCCGCCAGGTTGTCACATTCCGTGATGGAGCCGCGGTTGAGTCCGGCGATACCGCCGACCCGCAGTCTCCGGCCATTGGTGTTGTTGTTGTCCTTCTTGAACAGCGTCGTGGCGATCGTCGCCGCGTTGGTGCAGGAAGAAACAGACCCTGTCGCAAGGTTCTCACCGATGATGCCGCCGACGGCGCAATGGTAAGCGACCTTGGTTTTGTTCACAATGGTTCCGGACAGGGCTTCGTAGGAGGTCGCAATCGGCTCGTCGGCCGTTTCCGTTTCGCAGTCTGAGATGGATCCCTGGCCATATCCGACAATTCCGCCGATGATCAGATAGGGGTTGCTCTGATCTTCCTGGTTCAAAACCTGTCCTTCGTTGCAGATCGTTCCGTTAAAAGTGGTTCCGGAGACCGAGCCGTCTGTGTTTGATACATAGGCCGCAATGCCGCCGATCATGAGTTTCTTGTTCGCGGCGACGGTAAAGCCTTCCGGAACGGAAATGTTGCCCGCATAGACGCAGTCCTTGACGGAACCCACGACGATGCGGCCGACGATGCCGCCCAGGGCTGCGTGTCCAGCAACATTTGCAACGGGTGCCAGCGATACGTCCGAATGGACAGCCACATTCTCCACATCGCCGCGGTGATAGCCTACGACAGCGCCGAAGTCACCCTCAACACTGCTAGGATGCGTAAATTTGAAGCTGCAGCTGTTGTCAAGGGTAAGGTCCTTGATCTGAGCGCCGGCATTGGTTGCGACGAAAAGCGGGACGGTGCTCTGCAGGCCCGAAATGGTCTTCCCGTTCCCGTTGAAGATGCCGTCGAAGTAATAGTCTTCGCTTCCGTTGATCCCATTTTTCAGGCCGATGCCGCCCGTGGCGTTGAAGGCGGCGGAAGTAGTGGCATCGAAACTGATGTTTTGCGTAACGGTGGCGACCAGGACGCCGCCCGGCTGGGTGTTCTTGCTGATGCTTTTGTCGTTATACCCCGTCGCGAACGCGATGAGTTCCTCGGCGCTGGAGATTTCGATGCCGGTGGCCATGCCGGAAGGAACGAAGGGGAAGGCGGGGGTGTTGTACAGTTTGCCGGGTGTC
>JAFWPT010000187.1 GCA_017509375.1 Bacteroidales bacterium
GCGCCGCTTTAACGGAAGTGGCATGATCATGTATTATTATGCGGAAGGAGAAGACTATGCAGTCGTCTTCTCTGTCATCAACGATCTTCTGCCTTCCCATGAAGAACTTCCGAATCGGCTTCAGGAAGCCTCCAAACAGGATTATGCCCAAATGATCCGATTTATGGAAGCCAACCGCGGGCACGGAAGTGATCCCAAAGTGGGCATCTTCTGGTACAACGTGGCCTGGAAAGAACTCTTTGGCGTAGTCTCCCATCCGGTCCGGGATTACAGTAAGGCCAATGCATCAGATGGCCGCATCAGTTGCTCGGAACTGCACGAAGACGTATGGCGTAAAGAATATAATCGGCAAAAACATCACGGAGACGGAACCGGCCCTTTCATCGGCCCTTATGAGAACAAACCCAGAGGCCGGGTCTTTTACGAGATAGCTACAGACCGCTTTATAGTGATGGTAGGGAAGTGGCTGGAGGAGTTGTAAAAAGCAAATTTATTTTCCCCATTTTTCGGAAAAAAGAGTTTCCCCACTTTTCGGAAGTCTGATGGGACGGCAGCGGGCCTGAACCGTCACATTCTGCTCCCCATTTCTGTCGTATTCGATTCAATTTTCTGTTTATCAAGCTCTTGCAAGAGAGAAAGATAACGTTTATATTTGCCTCTGTACGACTGAAGCAGAAGGGGCAACGCAGGGGTGCGACCCTGGAGGAATAAGCCGTATGACACCGACAGTATGTCGTTTTCAAGGCCCTGGGCATTAGCTTGCCCTTGGCCTTTTCTCAAAGGGGCATACTGGAGGAGTCTGATGCCTGCAAACCCCGGGGTTATAGGGGCAGAGCCCCTGATGGACGCATACGGATACATGATTCCTTTCGTTCTGGTAAAGAACGGTGGTGGCGGCATGGCCGCCAACTCACCGTTACGGTAAGGTTATCTCAAGTGTTTGTTATTTGTCTTTCAAGAACCCGGACCGGTTGTCCATGCGGTAGCTGGAGCCATCAAGCTTGATGACATCGCAGTGGAACAGGACACGGTCCAGTATGGCAGAGGTAAGAGCCTCGTCACCGAAGATTTCCACCCACTCTGTTGGCGCTTTGTTGGTGGTAATGATGATGGAGGTCTTTTCGTGCAGGGCGTTGATGAGATTGAAGAAGGCTACGGCCTCTTCCCGCTTGAGCGGCATCAGGGTTATCTCATCAATGCACAGGAGGTTGCAGCGCAGGATACGGTTGTATGCAGACATGGACTTGGGAAGCGTGTCCTTTGTCCTGAGGATGCGGACATACTCCTCCATAGTCCCGAACATGGCATTCCTGCGGCTCATTACGGCATCATAGATGAGACCTGCAGCTATATAGGTCTTCCCGGTGCCGCTGGGGCCCATCAGTATGATGTTGTATGCCTGGTCCACCCACAGCAGTTCACGGAGCTGTCCAAGCCGGTGCTTGGTCATGCCTGATCCGTGGGTGAAGTCAAACTTGTTCAGGTCGCAGTTGCGTGGCAGATGTGCCCGCTTTATACGGCGTATGATTTCCCGCTCCTTACGGACATCCACCTCGGTTTTCAGCGTGTTTATGCTGTATTCCAGGTAGGTTGGATTTTCCACCTGTGCTTGATGCAGGATCTCCGGGAAGTGGGCTGCAAGATAGCTCAGCTGAAGGCTGTTCGCATACTTCAGGAGCTCATTGATACGTGATTCCGTTGTCATGGCTGTCAGAAGGGCAAGTCGTTATCTTCAAAGAACTTTCCATAGTCGGAGATGCTCCGTTTTGCAGGGGTTACATCCTGTGCGGTAAGACCTCCAGGGAGGATGATGTTGTTCTCCGGAGGTGGATCTCCGGCCATTGACCACTCCTCAATGAACTCTGCCAGTTCATTGGGATTCAGGATGGGGATTTCCTGTGCGTTCTGGATGACGTTTTCTATCATCATGGGCCAGTCTGCAATCTTGCGCAGTTCATGCAGGATACCCATGACAGCCTTGCGGTAGTAGCGCGGTCCGGCGTTATAGATGCGCTCCAGATAGCGGTTCGTGCAGTGCTCATCACCGTATTGAGTCAGCAGCTGACGCAGTTCAGTCTCTGCTGCCAGCACGGCCTTGGAAGGCTCCCGCTTGCGATGCTCTGGCTTTGTGATAACCTCGCCTTTGCGGTCAGTCACCACATCGTGCCAGGCAATCAGCTTACAGGGATCCTCGCTGTAAATCTCTATCTGCTGCTCCGCCTCGTTCATCACCACCAACACACGGCTGCCCTTGTGCTGGTAAGTGCCCAACGGCACGGAGTACGTGTTGCCCTTATACGATATGGTGTTGTCCTGCTTCACAATGTAAGATCGAGAGTACATATCCGGGCCCTTTACATTCGCCCTGTATGGCGTAAGGTGCTCCTTCTCAATGGCGAACTCAACGGAAGGCACGAAGCGGTATACGCTGTGACGGTTCTGGTTGCCGGTACGCTCCAGCCAGCCCAAGAACTCGTCGTTCAGTACCTCATCATTGACATAAGTCCTGCCGGACAGGAAGTTGTGTTTGACATACCGCACATACACCTCGGCCAGTCCCTTAGACTGCGGGTCACGGGCCATCATGAACACAGGTTTGTAGCCTACCTCAAGCACGTAGGCTTCCAATGCTGCAGTCAGATGGTATTTGCCATAGTTCTCGTCCACCAGGAACTTGACATCCTGGTCATACACCACCTCCTCAGGTACGCCGCCAAAGTAGCGGAACGCCATGTGGTGGGCATATACGGCCGTTTCTGCCGTGAACGGGTAGGACTGGAACCAAGCGTACTTGTAGCATGAGCGGCGAAGCACCATCAGCATGAAGTACACTTTGGTGTGGCCGTTGTGGGTGTTCTCCAGGAACATCTCACCAAAGTCCACCTGTGCCTGCTTCCCGTATGGGAGCTGTTCTACGCGGGCGAACTCGCGGAAGGACTCATGCGCCAGCGGGATGTCTTCCTCTGTCCTGATGCGTTGTACAAAGGAGTACACTGTTCGCGGTGATACGTCCGGAAAGGACGGATAGTGTTCAAGCAGGCGATCATGCACCTGCGGGGAAGAGAGCATTGGCTTCTCTTTCAGGAGGTTAACCACGAAGTCCCGGTAGGGCTCCAGTTTGCAGAGCCGCCGCTTGACCTCACGGTCCACCAGGGCACCAATCTGCTCCTGGCTCATGTCACGGTACCGGCGCACCGTCTTTCTGTCAATGCCAAGGATGCGAGAAATTTGCGCAACCGTTAGCTTTTCAGAATGCAAAGTTTTAACTTTGTCCCAGAGTTGAACCATAATAATCGTTCGATTCATCTTCAGAGTGTGTTTTAGTATGAGATAACCTTTTCATTCTACTAAAATACACTCTTTTGGTTAAACTTTTTTCCACATACCAGACTGGGGAATCACGTTTCCGAAAAACGGGAATCGCATTGCCGATTTCCGGGGATTCTCAAATTTCCGATATCTGGGGAACAAAATTACCGATTACAGCATCTCGGAGTCGTCCAGGAGGACCACCACCAGATTCTGGCTACCATTGTTAGTAATCACCTGCGAGGCATAGCCGATGCAGGAGAACTCGATAGCGGCACCATTCGGGGCCGTGAGGGCGAAATCGCCCTTGGCACCGGTCATCGTACCGTTGGTGGTTCCCTGCTGA
>JAFWPT010000188.1 GCA_017509375.1 Bacteroidales bacterium
GCTACGCGGGCGCCCTCAGGGTCGCGGTAGAGCTTGTGCGGCACAGCCGCAGCGCTCTTCGCGCCCGCCGCGCCCGTATCCCCGGCTCCGCCGGGCACCGGGCTCCCGTCCGGCATCCCCAGCTGCGTGATGATCTCCTCTACGAGGGGGATGTCCACGACGCGGGCTCCGGCTCCGACCCTTTCAGTGAACAGTTCGGCTATCCTTGTCTCGATGTCATCCATTACTTCCGTAGCGGGCACATCTTTCAGGCGGGCCTTGAACAGTTTCAGGTATGCGTCCAAACGGTTGTACGCATCCTCATCGAGTGTGAAACTCCTTCCGCCGATGCCGGCATTGATTGTCTTTTTCATCTTATAACCAATATTTTGAGGTTAAACTGAATACTTTTTGACTCTATTATCTTAACGTCGCAAAGTATTTTCTGTTGCAAAGATATAAATATTTTTTAATACTATGCAATACAAGGTACTAAGAATTTCAAAATTCTTTGTTGAAAACGCCTCCCCGCCCCGACATCCTTCGCCCTAAGGTAGAAGGATGTGACCGTTTTCGGCAGAAAGCCCGTCGTCCTTCCACCGACCCCCCTGATGACTGTTTTTACCGCATGGAAACATGTTTTTGGCCTGTCCTGCGGGCAAACGACATTCGCTTGGTACGTAAGGTGCGTTAGGGCGCTTTGTGTGGGCGGGCATTGTTCCATGCGCGGCAATATGGTCGCGCATGGAACCGTAATGTGCCCTGGGTGCCATTCGCACGGGCATTGATGTTCAATGCAAATCGTATCAATGACGTTGAGTGCAGGTAAATGCCCGCAGGTTGTGCGTCTATGGGTCAACGCGCGAGGCTGCATGGCGTCAACGGCATGTGAATAATGGAGAAAAAACAGTATCTTCGTGGGGAAACCATTTGAACGGAAAATATGGTCAGGTTATCAGCTAAGCTGACGGCGCTCGCAGTCGGGTGCGCAGTAAGTATTCAGGTCTCCTCCGGACAAGTCACCGGTGTCGCCAATGATGATATACAGATGATGAGGGAGTGGGTAAAGACCCTGGCCTCGGACGAATTCGGCGGACGCAAGCCGATGACGGAGCATGAGGACCTCACCATCAATTACTTGGCAGACCAGTTGAAGGGGCTCGGACTTGAGCCCGCCTTCGACGGTGGCTGGTTCCAGCCCTTCGGGATGATTGCCGTTACGGCCAAGCCCGTCGGGGGATCGCTGACCGCCAAAGGAAAGAAGAAGGTCAGTCTGCGCTATCCAGAGGATGCAATCGTCTGGACAGCCAGGGCGACAGACATGGTGGAACTGAAGTCCGTGGAGTACGTCTTCTGCGGATTCGGCATCAATGCTCCCGAGTATGGATGGAACGATTATGAAGGTATCGACGTCAAGGGAAAGATAGTGATAGCGATGGTTAACGACCCGGGCTATTACGACAGCAAACTCTTCAGGGACAGGAACATGACCTATTATGGCAGATGGCTTTACAAGTTTGAAGAGGCAAAACGCCAGGGTGCGGCAGGCTGCCTCGTGCTGCACAATACCGAGGCAGCCAGCTACGGCTGGCACGTCTGCGTGAACGGACATCTGGAAGACAATCTCGCCATTTTCGATTCCGAGACCCGCAATACCGGAGAGCTCGCCGTCAAGGGCTGGCTGCACGAAGAAGGTGCGCGCAAGCTGTTCGAGGCCGCAGGCATGGATATGCCAGCGGCACTCGCAGCTGCCAAGCGCCCCGGTTTCAGGAGTTTCCCCCTCAAGGTCAAGGGTGACATCAAACTTGCAGTGACCTATGACATCCAGCAGACCCGCAATGTCGCCGCCATCCTTCCCGGAAAAACAAAGGGTGACGAGGCGCTTGTGATGAGCGCGCACTGGGACCATCTGGGCGTCGGTACGCCTGACGAGACCGGTGATGACATCTACAACGGGGCGGCCGACAATGCCTCCGGCATGGCCGGCCTGCTGCTTGCCGCAAGGAAGTTCACGCAACTGCCGGAGCGTCCGGACCGTTCGATCATATTCCTCTTTCCTTCTTCCGAGGAGAGCGGCCTTTTCGGCTCCGAATACTATTGTTCACATCCGGCCATCCCCATGGAAAAGACCGTTGACTGCCTCAATTTCGAGAGTATAGGTCCCGCGGAACTCACTGAGGACGTGGTAATCCTGGGCGGCGGCGAGAGCATGCTGGACAGGTACTACGTGGCTGCTGCCGCCGCCCAGGGCCGCTGCATTTTCTTCGACGACGACAATTCCGACGGTTGGTTCTTCCGCTCGGACCACTATAATTTCGTGAAGAAGGGTGTCCCGGCGGTGGTCGTGGAGAACGGCCTCCATCCGGCGGACCCTTCGAAGGCCAACCGCTATCCGATGGAGTCCTGGTACCACAAGCCCTGTGACGAATACCGCGATGACTGGGACCTGACAGGGACCCTGGCCAACGTGAACCTCCAGTTCAGCGTCGGCCTATCCATCGCGAACGCCAGGCTATGATTCCTTAAGAGGCGCGCCTCTTGGAGACAACGGCTACGTAAGTGAGCAGCACGACGTTCATCATCAGCGAGTAGAGGATGGCGGGAATGGCCATCTCCTGATTGTTGAAGACGAACGGACTTGTGGCGAGTGCTATCGCCTGGGCGGCATTCTGCATGCCGACCTCGATGACTACTGTGCGCCTCTCCCTCCCGCTGATGCGGAAAATGCGCGACAGGGCTGCTGCGCAGCCGGCCGCGAGGAGGATCAGCGCGGTGACGCAGGCGCCTACCCGGCCGATGTTCTCGAATATGGTACGGTAATGCTGCGCAAAGAAAACGGCCACCAGCAGCATCAGTGCGGGGAATGCCGCCTTGGACAGCACTTTGTCTATCCCGGCGGCGGCCTTAGGCCACCAGCGGTTGACGGCAATGCCCAGCAGCACCGGCAGCAGCATGAGCAACAGATTCTGTTTGAGGAGATTGCCTACGGGAAGGGTTATTCCTGCCTCGGACCCGGTCGATGCCGTCACCCAGCCCATCAGCAACGGAAGCGTAAGCAGCGTGATCAGGCTGCTCATCGCGGTCAGGGTGACCGAAAGGGCCACGTCGCCGCCGGCCAGCTTCGAGAAAATGTTCGAAGAACTCCCGCCCGGAGAACAGGCGATGAGCATCAGTCCGACGAAGAACAGGGGCGGCAGGTGGAAAAGATGGCCAAGCCCGAATGCAATCAGCGGCAGGAGGACGATCTGTCCCGTCAGTGCCACGATGAAGGCCTTGGGCCTTGTGACCACCATATAGAAATCCTTCAACTTCAGCGTCAGGCCGAGGTCGAACATCAGGACGGTGAGGATCGGGAGGACTATCCAGATGGTATTCATAGCCTTTCCTTTATGCCGTCAATGTCGGAGATGAGCCAGTGGCCGTCCCGGAGGGTCAGGTCCAGGCTGTGGAGGCGCGGCTCGCCGAAAGGCTCGCCGCCTTCCTCCCAGACGTCCCTGACCGCGACGGTGGCGACCGCGTGCTCAGGGTCTGTCCGGACCACGGACTCTACGGAATAGAAGGGGAGCGTGCCGGCGTTGCCTGTCACCAGACAGTACAGCCATTCGTTGTCGTCTATGAATCCCTCCTCGGATGCAGGAGCGGAAAAAGCCTTGTCAAGGGCATTGTAGAAGTCCACCGCCATATATCCGGCAGCTTCAGGAAGAAGATGATGGTCAGGGATATAGCGGCAAAGCTGAGCAACCCGGGGGAAAAGCTCGGGGGCTGCGGCACCTTCCGCTTCGGTGTCTGTCCTGAAGAAGACCGTCTTGCTCCCGTCCTTGCGGTCGGTCCAGACCAGGTCTCCTTCCTTGTTGATGGAGAAGGAACCTTTACCGTCGGAGAATTCGGTATCCCGGACGTATTCCGTATCTCCCTCCTTCTCGAATGAAAGATAGGAATGTACGCCGTCACTATATATGAGCCGGCCTGACCGGGAGGTTACTGCGGTCATTTCCCAGGTCTCGTACTGAGCGAGACCCGGCTCATGCCAGCCGATGTGTACGTGGTAAGTTTCGCCTGCCGGCGTGAATACGGCTTCGATGCGCTCGGCAGATTTTTCTGCCCAGCGCCCTTGCAGGTCCTGCGCAGAAGGCAGATGCCCGCACCCTGCAAAAAGTATTGCGCAGCAGACGGTGAAATACAACAAAGAATGTCTTTGAGTCATGTCCTGTGTTTCCGTTCAGCTGCGCAAAGGTACGGCTTTTTTCTTATTCCGCCCGCGTGCAGTACTTGAACTTGGCAGACTTCTTTCCCGTGAAGGACTGCCATTCCAGTGTCAGGTCGACGGTCTCGCCCTTGGTGTCGGGAAGGTCGGAGAGGCGGAAGGCGACGAGGGCGTCGCCGGTCTCACCGAACAGGTCACCTCCGGCGTCGTGGTGGAACACCACCTTGTAGGGATCGTCGGGATCCGTGCCGGTCAGCAGGTTCACTTTGTGGACGGTGCCGCGGTTCCAGTTGGTGCGGAAGCGCAGGGTGATGTATCCGTCCTCCACGACCGTGGTCCAGTCACCGACTATCTCGACGGGATCGTTGCCGTAGAAACCGGCATCCTTTCCGGCGGCAGGGATGGCCTTCTTGGTGAGGATGGAGTCCATCCAGTTGACATAGACGTTGTTGGCGTCGTCCTGCAAGCCGCCCTGCCGGAATTCTTCTGCGGTGGGTCTGCGGTAGTTGACCAGGGCTCGGACCTCCTTCGCCCCGAAGGGGGACTTCTTGAGGTTCACGGCATGCAGCACGGTATTGTCGTCCAGCTGCATCCAGAAACTGCTGTTGTCAGCGTCCGTCTTGACCGTCACGAGGGCGGAAGGGTTCATTATGCTCGGGTCGAAACTGTCGTCATCGAGTTTGCAGGCGGCCACGCTCAGGACCGCGGCTGCAATGGCAAGCCATCTGAATACATTCGTTTTCATATTACAGTTTTTTCAATCTGTCTTATAAACTGCGAATCTACACAAATCTTGCATGGGTTCTGAAGATTTTCGGGTGTAAAAAACCACTGAGGCCCTATTCGATGATGAAAGTGACTGTCTCCTGGTGGATGATCACTCCTCTTCCGGGGGCAGGTTTCTTTATCATGATCGTCACGTCGGAGCTGCCTTTTCCGTGCCATCTGACTTTCAGGGCAGGACCTTTGCCGTCAAAAATGGAGTTGGAATGACGGAAAGAAGTGAATGTGATGTCAAGGAGTTCCGGTTTTTCTATTTCAAAGACGATATAGGATTCTGGGAAATCTATAGGATGGGCAAGCCCCTGAAAATTGATGAAGGGATAGAGCGTTATTGAGTCGTTTTTTATACAATAGCTGCCATCAAGAGGTTTTATCCTGTTGGGCATGTGTACATATCGGTAATCCGGAGAAAGTAGGGAAAAACTGATGTCGCATACCGTGACATAGGCCTTGAGTGATGTGTTCCTCGTAAAAGCCGTCACGGTAGCATCGCCCGGTTTCAACCCTGTCACCATTCCGTTCATCATACCGTCCGGACTCGCAATGACTGTTGAAGGATTCGAAAAACTCCATCCCGCTATCCTGTCGCTGTTTTCCGGGATTGTTTTCGCAGATATCCTTTCAGTGATGCCCTTATATAATCTCAGGACCCTCTTGTCCATGATGATTCCGGTCATGCCCTTGATTTCAACCTTGAAAAGGGTCTGGTTGATAAGCTCGATGCCTTCGACGGGCTCGAAGGCTCTGAGCAGGACTTCCGTATTGCCGTCCTTCAGGCAGCAGAACTTCAGGGACGTTTCATAGCCATTGTTTCCGTCAGAAGTGCGGACCTTTTTTACTTCCAGCACTTCCGGGTTGCTGATATGGACAGATAGCTGCGCTGGGGAAATATGCATCTTCCGCTTCGACGAACCGTCGTATTGGAAAGGCTGCACTTCGAAGCATTTGTCCGCATCCAGCAATCTGGCGTCTTCCTGAAATGGCCTGATAACACCATTGTCTGTAATGTCTTCGAAGCCTTTTCCACCGACATTGCCGTTCAGGGCGAAGCGGAACAGGAACTTGGATACTTTGACAGTTGCAGAGGCTGATCTGTGTGCGCATTTGGCCTGTATAGTGGCTACACCCAGGTTGCGGGCCTCCAAAAGACCGGTTTCTCGGTTTATTGTGGCGACATCCGGGTTGTCGGAATGCCATATCACAGTCTTGATGCTGGCATTCGGGGGTAACACTTTAGCCTTCATCTGGACGGTCAGGCCTCGAAACGTCTGAACGTCGGGATTGATGATGCTGATTTCTTTAACCTCAATCTTTCTGCCTTTAATGCGGGCCTTGAACCTTTCTTCTTCGGGATTGCTCATGGTGTTATGGATTATGGGGTTGGACGGGACTGTTGGTACCTTTGTCAGTGCAATGCTAAGATAGTAAATACCAGCTATATTACCAAATGGACTTCACGCAGCTATCCCATTACGACATCGAGCACCATCATCAGGGCGAAGCCGAAGGCAAAGCCGATGGTGCCGATGTTGGAATGCTTTCCCTGCGACGCTTCCGGGACGAGCTCCTCGATGACGACATATAGCATGGCGCCTGCGGCGAATGCCAGCAGGTAAGGCATTATGCCCATCACCGCCGAGGCCAGCAGGAGCACCAGTGCTCCGCCGATGGGCTCGACGATGCCGCTGAGGCTGCCGACGGCGAAAGCGCGGAGGCGCGAATTGCCGGCGGAACGCAGCGGCATCGAGATGATGGCGCCCTCCGGGACGTTCTGGATGGCGATTCCAAGCGACAGGGCGAGTGCGCCCGCGACGGACATACCGACGTCCGTGCTGAGGGCGCCTGCTATGGCGACACCCACGGCCATTCCCTCCGGGAGGTTGTGGATGGTGACGGCCAGCGCCAGCTTGGCTGTCTTCGACAGCCCGCTGCGCGGGCCTTCCTCACCGCCTGCAGGGTGGAGGTGGGGAGTGATGTAATCTATCAGCAGAAGGAAAGCGAATCCGGCGAACAATCCTATGGTCACGGGCCAGACCGACCCTTCCGCCATCTCCATTCCGGGGATCAGCAGTGACCAGACTGATGCGGCAACCATCACGCCGGAGGCGAATCCGAGCAACACTTTCTGTACGAGGTCC
>JAFWPT010000189.1 GCA_017509375.1 Bacteroidales bacterium
GCGTCGCTCCAGCCGTTGAAGTTCTGGTAGTCGCCGGTATCGTATCCGTACTTTTCCTTGACGAACTTCTGCACCTTCTCCATATCTGCTACGGTAACGCGGGATATGTTGAGAGCAGGATTTGCCTTGCCGTCGGCGGAAGGCTTCCAGTAAGATGTCACCTCGGGGTGCGGGATGTACTCGAAGTTGACAAAGAAGAACAATTTGTTCTTGATTATGGGGCCTCCAAGGGTCATACCATAAGTGGTGGTGCGGTCTTCAGCACGGTCGCCGAGCTCAAGGCCAGCCACAGTGTTGCCTCGCAGCATCTCATTGCGGTGATAGACATAGGCGCTTCCCTTGAAAGTATTGGTTCCGGACTTGGTAATGGCGTTTACACCACCGCCGATGAAGTTGGTCTGGCGCACGTCGTAGGGGCTGATGACAACCTGCATTTCCTCGATGGCATCGAGGGATACGGGGTTACCTCCGCCGGGGAGGTCGCCGGACAGACCGAAATTGTTGTTGAAGTTGGCACCGTCAATGGTGAAATTGGAAGTACGGTCATCGGCTCCCATGAAGGTCATGCCATTACCGCCGTAAGGAGAAAGCCTGGTCACGTCGGTGAGGTTACGGCTGACGGTAGGCAGACTGAGAATCTGCTTGTTGGAGATGTTCGTAGCCGCACCGGTCTTCTCGCTGGCGAACTTGGAGGACGCAGTAGAAATGACGACAGCCTCCTTCAAGATTTCGGAATCGTCGGGCAGGATAGCATTGAGCGCGTAGCCGTCACCGAGCTGGAGGGTAACGTCGGTATAATTAACCTTACGGTAGCCAAGGCAGGAGACTTCTACGATGTAGGGACCGCCGGAACGCATACCGTTGATGTTGTAACGGCCTTCTGTGTTCGTGAGACCGTAGTACTGCGACCCGGATGGAGTATGCACGGCCACGACGGTGGCTCCGGGGATGGCCTCCCCTTTGGCGTCGGTGACTTTGCCACCGAGAGAAGCTGTTGTGACCTGCGCGTAGGCAGACACTACAAACAACATTGCTGATATAGTCAGCAACAGTGCTCTAAATGTTTTTTTCATAAATATAAAAATAACGTTACGTTGTTTTTTCGCGTTACAAAGGTACTTTAAGAATTTATTACGCACAAACAAGAAATCAACAATTTATTAACATTTTTTATGTACATTTGCAGCTAATAAACTGCGAGGAAAGATTTGTATGCTTGCAACCTCGCCTTAAAAAATGCTAAAATGAATTATCTCTTTACATCGGAGTCTGTTTCCGAAGGTCATCCCGACAAGGTCGCCGACCAGATTTCAGACGCAATTCTCGACGAATTCCTCTCCCAGGACCCTGATTCCAAGGTCGCCTGCGAGACATTTTGCACTTCAGGACTGGTGATCGTGGGCGGAGAAGTCCGCTCCGAGCACGCTTATGTAGATATCCAGGAGACCGTTCGCAAGGTCATTTCGCGCATAGGCTACACCAAGGCCGAATATGGCTTTGACGCCGCTTCATGCGGCATTATCAGCACTATACACGAACAGAGTTCGGACATCAACAGGGGCGTGGTACGCGAATCCGAGGACGCCCAGGGAGCCGGGGACCAGGGCATGATGTTCGGCTACGCCTGCCGCGACACCGACAACTACATGCCTCTGGCGCTTTCGCTTTCCCACGCGTGCCTGCGCATTCTCTCCGATATCCGGCACAACGAGCCCGCGCTCATGCCCTACCTGCGCCCGGACGCCAAAGCCCAGTTCACCGTGGAATTCTCGTCGCACCATCATCCGGTACGCGTACACACCATAGTCTTGAGCACCCAGCACGATGAATTCGACACCGACGAGGCAATGCAGGCCCGGATAGAAAAAGACGTGCGCGAAGTAGTGATTCCCAGACTGATAGCCTCTCTTCCGGAACGCACCGCCTCCCTGTTCAAAGGAGACTGGATACTGCATGTAAATCCCACGGGCAAGTTCGTAATCGGCGGCCCCGCGGGCGACACCGGTCTCACCGGACGCAAGATAATAGTTGACACCTACGGAGGCCGCGGAGCCCATGGCGGCGGGGCTTTTTCCGGTAAAGACTCATCCAAGGTAGACCGCAGCGCCGCCTATGCCGCCCGCCATCTCGCAAAGAACCTGGTTGCAGCAGGAGTCTGCGACGAAGCTCTGGTGCAGCTTGCCTATGCCATTGGCGTAGCAGAGCCGGTCAGCGTTTTCGTAGAAACCTACGGCAGCGCCCACGTAGAAGGCGGCGACGCCTACATCGCTTCCTGCATCCGCAAGCTGTTCGACCTGCGTCCTGCAGCGATAGTGCGCCGCTTCGGACTCAAGAACCCTATTTTCTCCCCCACTGCCGCCTACGGCCACGTGGGCCGCGAGCCCTACAAGGCAAAGGTGAAGATATGTGGAGAAGAGCGCGAAGTGCAGTTTTTCGGATGGGAACTGCTGGACGAAGTGGACACCCTCAAACGAGCTTTCGGCCTATGAGCGCTGCAAAAAAAGGCAAGTCGCCCCGTGTGCAGATAAGCAACAAGCGGGCCTCTTTCGACTACGAATTCCTGGAGCAGTACGACGCAGGCATAGTGCTGGTGGGCACTGAGATCAAGTCGCTGCGGGCAGGTAAAGCATCCCTGGCCGACGCGTGGTGCTATTTCTCCGGCGGTGAACTGTACGTGAAGGGGATGAACATCTCCACCTATTTCTGGGCATCCAAATGGGGCAGCCACGAACCGGCCCGGGACCGCAAGCTGCTGCTCACCCGCCGGGAGCTCAGGCACCTGGAGCAAGCCACCAAGACAAAAGGCCTTACAATAGTGGCAGTGCGTGCTTATATCGCTGAAAATGGCTACGCCAAACTCCACATCGCCCTTGCAAGGGGCAAGAAAGAGTATGACAAGCGTGCTACCATACGCGAAAAGGACATACGCCGCGAAATGGAACGCGGATAATTGCATATAAAGGAACCCATTAATATGAAACGTATTGTTTTGTTTGTCGCTGCAGCATTACTGCTTGCGGCTTGTGACGGAAAAATGATTATGAAATCCATCAACATCAGCGCCCCCGAACCGAAAGAAGCCATCACCAAGGTCTCCCTTTCAGATACCCAGAAGGACTATGTCAATTCCGGCAACGCATTCGCCTTCAAATGCTTGGATATCTTGTACCGGGAAAACAGGCAAAGCGTCATATTCTCGCCCCTCAGCCTTCAGCTCGCCCTGGCCATGACCGTGAACGGAGCATCCGGAAATACGGCTGAAGAAATCATCAATACCATAGGATACGGCTCCGACATAGACGACATGAATGAGTATTGCCACAAGCTGATTACCCAGCTGCCGGCCGTAGACAAAGCCGTAAACGTCAAGATTACCGACGCCATGCTCATACGCAATGAGTTCAAGGCGCAGGACAGTTTCAAAGACATCCTGAACAATTCTTTCTATGCCCCGCTGGAATACTTCACCTTCAAAAACAAGAAAGATGTAGCCGAGCGCATCAACAAATGGGCATACAACAACACCAACGGGTTCATCCGCAATTTACTCAGTCCGGACGACATCGATGACGAATTCGTAGCCGCTATCATGAACGCCTTGTACTTCAAGGCCAAATGGGCCGGTTCCGATTATGAGCCTATGTTTACCGAAGAAGGGACAATGAAGAAGCAGCCCTTCTATCTGGATGACGGAGGAAAAGTTACCGCAGACTTGATGCGCAGTACAGACCATTTCCCCTACGCCCGGCGTGACGGCTACCAGGTAGTGTCCATTCCCTATTCCAACGGCCACTATGCGATGTACGTGCTTCTGCCCGACGAGAAAGGGAGCAACGGGGTAGAAAAACTGGTTTCCAAGCTCGCCGACGAGAGTTGGTCGGATATATGTTCGTCGTTGAACACCGAAGCGAAGGTTTACCTGCGCCTCCCCAAGTTTGAGTCGGAGAACAAATTCTGCCTCAACCAGGCCCTGCAGCAACTCGGGATCAACCTTGCTTTCGGCAATCAAGCAGAATTCGACAGGATGTTCGATGCCAGGAACTGGAACTTCTGGATAGGCGCTATTTTCCAGAAAGCAAGGATTGCGGTGACCGAATGGGGCACAGAGGCAGCCGCCGTCACAGTAGTATTGATGGACGGCGCGACTGCTACCTTGCCGCGTCCTGTCCCGGAAGTTTACTTCTACGCCGACCATCCATTCGTATATGTAATTGCCGAGAAGACCTCCGGAACCATACTGTTCGAGGGCGTATTCAACGGGAAATAAGCTACTTACATTATGAAACGGCTATTTTTTGCCATCTCTCTGGCTTTCTGTTTCTGCTTTGCCGGAGCCCAGGAATTTGACGGACAAAGTTGTACCAGCATCATGGTTGGGCGCCAGGCATCCGCCGACGGCTCCGTTATCACTTCCCACACCTGCGACGGCCGTTATCGTACCTGGGTGCGGGTGGA
>JAFWPT010000190.1 GCA_017509375.1 Bacteroidales bacterium
GGAGCCAGGTTTTCATATGAAGGGGACTTTATCGGTTATCTTGGGCTGGAAGGATGTGGAATTTTTACAAACCATGACGAGGATGTGGCTGAAAAAATCCGGGAGATGGCGACTTGTCTGTAATTTACTATGGGTGAATCAAAGGAGATAAGGAGCAGATGACATGATTCGAAAAATTATCCGCATAGATGAAGAAAAATGCAATGGCTGCGGCCTCTGCGCAAAAGCTTGTCATGAAGGGGCTATAGATATTCTGGGTGGGAAGGCAAAACTTGTGCGTGAGCATTTCTGTGACGGATTGGGCGATTGCTTGCCAAATTGTCCTGCAGGCGCTATATCTTTTGAGGAACGGGAAGCGCCGGCCTATGATGAGGCTGCTGTGGAAAAAAGCAAAAGAATGCGGGAGAAAGCAGAGGGCATTGGCAAGAAACTCGTTGGCGGATGTCCTGGTTCTAACGTGATCCGGCTTGGACAAAAAAAGTTGGAGACAGGGCTTGAAGCAGATGTCAGCTTGGTTTCTCAATTGAATCAATGGCCGTGCCAGATAAAACTTGTGCCTGTTAAAGCACCGTTTTTTGAAGGGGCTAAACTGCTGGTTGCGGCAGACTGTACCGCATATGCCTATGCCAATATGCATAGGGAATTCATGCGGGGAAAAGTTACAATCATCGGCTGTCCCAAACTGGACGTCGTAGATTATTCCGAAAAACTGACCGGGATTATCCGTGACAACGACATCAAAAGCGTAACAATCGTCCGTATGGAAGTTCCATGTTGCGGAGGGCTTCAGTATGCTGCGGAAAATGCGCTCCGTGCCAGTGGAAAGTTTATCCCATGGCAGGTGGTAACGATATCCATAGATGGAAGAATATTGGACTAAAAGAAATAGCGTTGCTATTTCCGGATGTAGGTAGAAATCAGTTGAACCGGGAAACGGAAGGAGCCCGGGGAATAACAGCATTGATGATAGTGATATAAATAAAATATTGTAGCTGTGGGAGGTAAAAATAATGGAATTCAAAGAAGTGGTAAAGAACCGCTATTCCTGCAAAAAATTCAGCGGCAGGCAGGTGGAAGGGGAAAAGCTGAAAGCCATACTGGAAGCGGGGAGACTGGCCCCGACCGCCAAAAACCTGCAGGAACAGCATGTATATGTGGTGCAGGCCAACGAGATGCTTGCCAAGGTCGATGCAGTTACCCCGTGCCGGTACGGCGCACCCACCGTCCTTGTGGTTGCCTATGACAAGAACAACGTGTTCACGTATCCGGGCGGGAAAAGGGATTCCGGCGTGGAGGACGCGACCATAGTGGCAACTCATATGATCCTTGCGGCGGCAGACGAAGGGGTGGACAGCTGCTGGATCAACTTTTTTGACCCGGAGAAGATGGCTGCAGCCCTTGAGCTTCCGGAAAACGAAGAAGTCCTGATGGTAATGGACCTCGGGTATGCTGCGGAAGGCACCGGGCCCCTTCCCAACCATACAAATCGGAAACCTTTGGAACAGACTGTAAGTTTTATGTAAAGCGGGGAAGATAAATGGAAAGACCGTTGCCAAAACCAAACGAGGTATACCGTCATTTTAAGGGAAAACTTTATCTGATTATTACCATTGCCGCGCATTCGGAAACGGGTGAGCCCCATGTGGTTTATAAACATCTTTACGGTGATTATTCCGATTGTGTGCGTCCGTTGGATATGTTCATGAGCGAAGTGGATCATGAAAAATATCCGGATGTACAGCAGAAATGGCGGTTTGAAAAACTGGATTTGCAGGATTAATAAAATATACTCGAATCTGACTGAACCGAGATTTTGCGAAAATGCCGGATAGATGAGTGACGTGAGGGCAGAAGGGAATAAGCCGGGGCTTCTGGAAACGGA
>JAFWPT010000191.1 GCA_017509375.1 Bacteroidales bacterium
GGCAGCGCAGGATCGAATCCGAAAACGGCGCCCACGATCGGCCAGAACAGATTGCGCGGGTGCGCGTAGTAGCGATCCGCATCCAGCGAAGCCACGCCCGGCATGCTGCCCAGCACCATGCCCGTTTGTTGAAGGAGAATGCGAAATGATTCCATTCTCCGGCCTTAATCGGGTTATTCTTTTCGCTGTATCCGCCGACATCCGCATTGAGTCCCAACTCTTTCTCCCCGAACGTATGGTCTTCGAGGCCGGGTTTGAGCAGACTCCATTCCAGCCAAGAATATCCGTCATCCCTGTACCGGTAGATTACTACGCTGGGGGCGTTATAGTAGTCGGACGCCCCAGGGTTGCCGAACAGCACTTCGATTTCCAGCGAAGTTTCGCCGTCTTCCGATATCGGAGCAATAAACAAGTCGAATTCAAGGGTGAAGATTTCCGGCAGCCAGTTCCACTTGTCCTTCATCAGCGGCATCACCTGCCCGATGCCGTTGTCAGTAAAAGCCAGTACCTTACGGCCTTCGACCAAGGCTGTCTCAACATAACCGTCAAGCAGGTCCCAGCGCAACGGAAACTCGCCCAGCTTTTCATTCTCGAAAGTATCTTCGAAGAAAATCTCGTCTCCGGGCACGAAATCGGATTTGGCGTAAGCGGTGGCCGCATCTCCTGAAGGATTCTGTGCATACATAAACGGCACAGCCAGGATAAGCGAAGCAAAGAAAACTGTAAGCCTTTTCATAATCGGAACAATTATAGTCGTTGTCCGCAAATATAATTATTCTTTTAGATTTCCGGCTGCTTTCGCTTTAACAATCTCAATACGAAAGGGTTAAAACCTAGTACATGGTTATTGACTCCACAGTTCCGTTCCGAACCCACATGTTACCTAAGTGCCTGAAATTATCGCCGTATAGTGAATAGCACTGAGTGTTACCATACTCCGATGTCCTGTCAATAGATATCAAAGCTGTATAGAAGTCTTTGAAGGAATGTGCATCCAAGCCTATCCGGACGAGTTCCCAAGGCATACCGGCGCGGACAGATTCCATATCGAATTCGTCCAATTTCTTTCTGTCGCGATACATTCCAACGATTTTGTTGTCTTTGTCCACCACATTACCATTAAGGAACATGAATGCCTGTATGTCATCGAAACTGTATATCGGAAGAGAATACTCAGCAAGGGTATTTTTCAAATATTCACTTTTGAGGGCAGCACTGGGTTCGTTGTAATTTGCGATGACCTGAAAAGTACCGCAGTATATTTTTCCGTCACTTGCAACTATTTTTCCTGTTTCTGTATGAAGCTTGAACGGACTTAAGAATTCAGAGTAGCCCTCCCGGACACCGGAGATAATACCATTGACTATTGTAACATCATCCGATTCCAGATCGATGAAGGGAATCTTTTCCGACCGCCAGTTGATACTACTGAGTTCACCTCTCTTCCAGCTGACAAGCAGCAAGCCATTGGAATGGCTGAAAGCAAAGTGGCCTTCCTCGGGGGAAAACCAATCGTCACCCTCCGGTCCGACGGTAGCGTCATCATTGATTAGGAGCCGTTGTATCTGACTGTCTGTGGATTATCGTTCACTTTTGGCAGCGTATACGGCATCTGCTATAGCCTCTTCCACTAAACACGCAGAAAGAGCGCCTGCGGCGTCCAGATTTGCGGTCACTTTGCAAGCCTCGTCCCCCACGGAAACGGCATAGATCGTGTCTCCGTCAGCGGTGGTGAAGGCAGGATCGATGCTACGGGCCAGTCCTGCCGATGCCATCTGCGCCAGGTGTCTAAGCTGGGCTGGCGTGAAGTCTCCGTTGGTGAATACGGCCACCAAAGTTGTGTTGGTGGTGCCGGTGAAAAGATTGTCTCCTATCGTATGTAGCAAGGTTGTGTAGGAGTCTGCGAAAGCGGAGCGGTCCGGGGTAAGCATCCCGGCAATCTTCTCTCCATGGGAGTAGATGTCCCCGTAACTGTTCAGCACGACGGCCACTCCTATCTGGAGTAATCCCATTTGTGCAGCCGCGTAACCGATCCCGGCTTTCTGGGCCTGCTGCATTCCGGCCGCCTTGCCCACCGTGGCACCCATACCGGCACCGACATTGCCGCTGCACGGGTCATTCCCGGCAAATGACGCTTCGCAGGCAGTATAGCCCATCTGTTCATCCGGCCGAACCGTGGCACTGCCATAGCCCAAATCGTAGATACAACTCTGGCACACGATGGGCACCCGGGCAATGCCGGTATCAAATCCAACGTCGTGCTCTTCCAGACAACGGGCCACACCTCCGGAGGCAGCCAGCCCAAAGGCCGATCCACCAGAGAAAACCAGCGCATTGAGGGGATGGTTCCGTTCAGGGGCAATCGCCTCTGTCTCTCTGGATGCCGGGCCTCCTCCGAAGACCGCTACCGCAGCGCGTCCCGGGACGGTGAGCCGGAATACGGTCACGCCCGTCCCAGCTGCATCATCCTGGGCATTGCCCACACAGACACCCTGAATGGCGGAAAAGGAGATACTCTTCGGCGTGGGGGTGACTAAAAAGTCGAGAGACCGATAGTCACCCTCTCTTTTTGTCATGTAGCCAAGGCTCCGGGCCGTCAGGCCGCCAACCGCAGGAGGAACTCCGTTCGCTTTGCTCACTCCGGCCCCTCCCACAATCTACTTCGTCCCGCTGGCGCGGAACTCGTATCTTGCGGGCCCCACCCCCTGCCCGTGTCCGTGGGTGGACACGTCCTCCAGCGGTTGCTGCCATCCCGGCACCTACGCCTTTCAGATACCCTAAAGAAAA
>JAFWPT010000192.1 GCA_017509375.1 Bacteroidales bacterium
ACCACCACCATGCTCACCTTCGGCATGGGTGCATCCACCCAGGCCCTCTTCGCACGTGTGGGCGGCGGTATCTACACCAAGGCCGCCGACGTAGGTGCAGACATCGTGGGCAAAGTAGAGAGCGACCTGCCCGAAGACGACCCCCGTAACCCTGCAACCATCGCCGACAATGTGGGCGACAATGTGGGTGACGTGGCCGGCATGGGCGCCGACCTTTACGAGAGCTACTGCGGCTCCATCCTCTCCACCATGGCCCTGGGCGCTTCCGCTTTCTATGTTGCAGGTCCTGAGATGCAGACCAAGGCCATCATCGCCCCTATGCTCATCGCAGCCGTGGGCGTGGTGCTCTCCGTGATCAGCATCTTCACCGTCCGCACCAAGGAAGGCGCCGGAATGGGACAGCTCCTCAAGAGCATGAGTTTCGGCACCAATCTCACTGCCATTCTCAGCGGCGTCGCCACCTTCGGCATCCTCGCCCTGGTATTCGGCACGCAGAACAACGACTGGTGGCATTTCTCCTGCTCCGTAGTGGCTGGACTGCTCGCAGGTGTCATCATAGGCAAGGCGACTGAGTATTACACCTCCCACTCCTATAGGCCCACACAGAAGCTTGCGGAGGCCTCCAAGACCGGTCCCGCTACCGTCATCATCAACGGAGTAGGCCTGGGTATGGTTTCTACCGCGGTGCCCGTGATTTCCATCGTGTGCGCAATCGTGCTGGCATACCTCTTCGCCATAGGCTTCGACGTGCAGAACATGATGACGGCGGCAAGCCTCTCCAAAGGACTCTACGGCGTGGCCATCGCTGCCGTGGGAATGCTTTCCACCCTGGGAATCACCCTTGCTACCGATGCTTACGGCCCCATTGCCGACAATGCCGGCGGTAACGCCCAGATGAGCGAACTGGAGCCCGAAGTACGCGAGCGTACCGATGTGCTCGACGCCCTCGGAAACACCACTGCGGCTACCGGAAAAGGCTTTGCCATCGGTTCCGCCGCTCTTACCGCACTGGCCCTGCTGGCCTCTTACATCGAGGAGATCAAGATAGCGCTCGAAAGGGCAGGCTCCTACGTGGCTGGTGTTGCAGGACAGGTGAAGGCAGCCGATGCTTCTATTCTGGACATCTTGAACAATTACAACGTGTCCCTGATGAATCCCACCGTGCTTGCGGGCGTATTCGTGGGCTCCATGATGGCATTCCTATTCTGCGGTCTCACCATGAATGCAGTGGGCCGCGCCGCCAGCAAGATGGTGGTCGAGGTGCGCCGTCAGTTCCGCGAAATCAAGGGCATACTCACCGGAGAAGGCACTCCCGACTACAAGAGGTGCGTGGAAATTTCCACCAAGGCTGCCCAGCATGAAATGCTCGGCCCCGCCCTTCTGGCAATCATCGTTCCCGTTATCGTGGGTTGCGTGCTCGGCGTTGCCGGCGTGCTCGGTCTGCTCATCGGCGGACTCGGCGCAGGCTTCGTGCTCGCAGTGTTCATGTCCAATTCAGGCGGTGCCTGGGACAATGCCAAGAAATTTGTAGAGGAAGGACATTTCGGAGGCAAGAACTCCGACTGCCATCATGCCACCGTGGTGGGTGACACCGTTGGAGACCCCTTCAAGGACACCTCCGGCCCTTCACTCAACATCCTCATCAAGCTTATGAGTATGGTGAGTATTGTGATGGCTGGCCTTACCGTAGGATTCCACCTGCTGTAAGTATCCAAAATACAATAGCAAGAAGCGGGACTGACCAGTGGCCGGCCCCGCTTTCTTTGCTGCGACGCTCAGTTGAACAGGCGTATGGCTCCGAAGACGCCGAGCGAAGCCGCCAGCATGATGGCTCCGGCCAGCATTACGCCAAGCATTACGAAAACCACGCTCTTCTTGAAATCCATATTCAGGATGCTGGCAGCCAGGGTCCCGGTCCAGGCTCCAGTGCCGGGCAGCGGAATGCCCACGAAGAGCAGCAGGGCCCAGTAGAGCCCGCGGCCCGCTTTGGCTTCAAGTTTGCGGCCGCCTTTCTCGCCCTTTTCCTGGCACCAGCGGAAAAAACCGCCTATGAATTTTTTGTCCTTGCCCCATTCCAGAATGCGGCGGGCAAAGAGAAAGATAAACGGAACCGGGAGCATATTGCCCAGTACGGCAACTATGATTGATGGCACCAGGGGCAGCCCGAAGCCTACGGCGTAGGGCATAGCTCCGCGAATTTCAATCAGCGGCACCATCGAAATGAGGAATACTATGAGATACTTCTTGAACACGGGGCAAAGGTACGATAATTTTCGTATATTTGTAGGTTATGAAATCTATTCTCGGAATCGGTAATGCTCTGACGGACATTCTTGCCGTCCTTCCGGACGACACGCTTCTCAACACCTACCACCTTCCCCGCGGCAGTATGCAGCACGTCGACATGGAAACGGGCGACAAGATCTGGGCTGCACTTAAGCCAC
>JAFWPT010000193.1 GCA_017509375.1 Bacteroidales bacterium
ACCCGGCATCTGAATACCTTGCGGAACACCCTTTGGTATCAGATGAGGCAAAGATAGTGCAAGCCGAGCGAAATATAAAACAAGCTGGCTTGTTTTTATTTCCGAGGCGCAGCCTATCTTGGACCAAAGGTCAAAGTGTGCAAGCCAAGAGGAAAAAACGTGGAAAAGGGGACTGTCCCCAATTACACATTTTTGTTTGCGTGTAACATTTTTCCGCTCTTCCGGCATTCAAAACGGCGGAAGATTCAGGAGGCGAAAAAGGCCCTGCGCAGGGCGATTTTTTTTCCTGCCCAGAAAAAAATATTTTCCTGCCCAGAAAAAAAATTTTTCAGGCCTTGAAAAAAATCGGCCCCCAAAAAGGAATCCGAAACAGGGTAATAAAATTCACATGAGAACGCAAACCGGGATTGCATAAAATTCCATAAAATATCCGGAATCCCATCACGACCAAGACAGACTTTCCTGAAAAAAAAAGACAGGTTGTGAAAAAAGACTATCCCATTTTACTCGTTTTTATGTAAGTTTGCACTGTCTGATACCAAGGGGGGGCCACTGCATAGGTGTCAGTCCAGGATGCCCCTTGTTATTTGCGGATAATACCTTTAATAACTAAATCATTGTTGTACTATGGAACAAAGAGACATTACAGGTAAGCAGGTAAAAAACAATGGCGAGATAGTACTTTATCAGCCAGATGAGACAATCAGGCTTGAAGTGCTCCTTTATGATGAAACGGTTTGGCTAACACAGCAGCAAATGGCTTTGTTGTTTGGCCGAGAACGATCTGTAAGGCATATTCTACGATGGTCATGTCGGAGTTTGTCAAGAAGAACAACGACAAGTTCGGCTACCAGCCTTTCGACTTCCTCTACTTGGAGGATACCATCACCCCTGAGCAGCGCCGTCAGAAGACCCTTGCTGCCATCAAGAATTTCTTTAACGTGTAATACCTATTTTATCAATGAACGACATACAGACCATCCAAAGCAAAATTTATGAGATACGAGGCCAACGTGTGATGCTCGACCGCGATTTGGCTGAATTGTATCAAGTCACGACCGGAAATTTGAATAAAGCCGTAAAGCGTAACATTAGACGCTTCCCGCCAGACTTCATGTTCCAACTTAATAAAGAAGAGTTTGAGAAACTAAAGAACGACTTGATATTCCAAAATGGAATTTCAAACTGGGGCGGTACGCGCAAACTGCCATACGCATTTACGGAGCAAGGGCTGGCCATGCTTTCTGGTATTCTGAATAGTGACATTGCCATCGATGTTAATATTAATATTATGCGTGCTTTCGTGGCTATACGTCGTATGGCAGCCAGCTTGCCAAAGCCCGATGCTTCAGCCGATGTGGCTCAATTACGCAAGGACTTTGAGGAACTGAAACTCGACCTGGAGGAAATACTGCACGACCAGAACGACATCAATGAGAGTACACGCACCCAGCTTGATGCCATCAGCGAGGCTCTTGCCGAATTGTAATCGAAAGATGTACAGCAAAAGCCGAGAAAGAGAATTGGTTTTATAAAAGATTGAAGAACTAAAAACAGATTATGACTTCAATCTTGAGAAGGCATTTTCAATTTTCAATTCTCAATTTTGTACTTTTGAGGTATCAAAAGGACAATTGATTATGCGTAAGTATTTGTTTTGTGCTCTTATGGCTATGGTAGCTGTGGGCACTGTTCATGCAAGGAAGCTTATTTCTTGGAACATCCAGAACGGAATGTGGTCGGACCAGGCCAACAATTATGACAACTTTGTCGAGTTCCTTAAGGCTACTGATCCCGATGTCTGTGTCTTCTGTGAGGCCAAGACCACTCATCTTGAGTCCGGCCAGGAGGCCTATCTGCCTGCCAACTGGGACAAGGTAGCTGCCCGTTACGGGCATCCGTATGTATATCTGGCGGTTGACCAGGATAATGCTCCGCAGGTTATAACTTCCAAGCATCCAATCAACAACGTGAAGAGAATTCCGGGAGGTAATGATACCATTGTAGGTCATGGAGCAGGCTGGGTCCAGATAGAGATGGACGGCAGGACCTATAATATAGTATGCATGCACGCCATGCCGTTTGCAATGGGTGCCGGCGGTATGGGCGGATTCGGAGGCGGACGTCCGTCGGGCGGTAACAGACCTCAAGGCGGTTCAAGACCTTCAGGCAGTGGCATGGCATTGGCGCCGCCCTGGAAACGCACGATAATATCAGCATCGAGC
>JAFWPT010000194.1 GCA_017509375.1 Bacteroidales bacterium
AAAAAGTCCGTGCCCTGGGATGGATACCAGTCACGTTTGCCTACGCCTTGGAAGAAACAGCTAAGTCCTATCCCGTTCCACCTGAAATCCAGGTTGAGGCCGAACTGGTAACGCGGCATTTCGTTGCCGATACGGTCCAGATCACCGTGGTCCGTAAGGGTCCAGGAGCCGGTGTTGATAACATCGTCTCCGTTGATATTCAAGAATTTAAGATCTCCTGCATAAGGTCCCGACACGGGTACGAAATTGTGAAACTCATCCTTGAACCAAGCGGCCGCTTCCTCATTGCTCCGGAATAATCCGTCCGTCCGGAACCCCCAGATCTCGCCGAGCTCCTTGCCTTCGTAGTAGTTGAACATGCCGCCGGACTGATTGTAGTATTTGGTGACCCAAGTGCGGCTGTCCCAGAGACTGCCCTTAATGCTGTAGGTGAAATCCTTGCCGGCGAGCTTAAGCTGGTCACGCCAGGAAAGGGTAAGCTCCCATCCCCGCGTCTGAAGGGCACCGTAATTGCCCTTTGGCGTTGAGTCTCCGAAAGTTGCGGGGATTTCCGGGCCTGCGATATAGAGGTCGGTGGTATTGCGTATGTAGTAGTCTCCGGAGAACGAAAGCCTGCTGTGCAGAAAATCTGCATCCAGTCCGGCATCATAAGTCGTTACTTTTTCCCAACTCAGGTTATCCGGAATCACTGCCGGATCGCTCACTTTGTTTTGGAAGCCACCGTCGAAGACAGCACCTGTCTTGTTGATGCCGAGGGTAGTGAGGAAAGCATACGCAGCCACGGTACCATTGCCCAGCGAACCTGCATTTGCACGCAGTTTGAGGTTGTCGAGCCAGCCTCTGCTGCCTTGCATCCAAGGCTCCTCGGATATTCTCCAGCCCACTGAAGCTGATGGGAAGAAACCCCAGCGCTGGGCTGACGGGAATTTGGAACTGCCGTCATAGCGAGCGGATAATTCCAGTATGTACCGCTTCAGGAGCGAATAGTTGGCCCGTCCGAAGAAACCCGCTATGCCGTAGGAGCTGCCATCCTGGACAAGGGCCACTTCCGGTCCATCCATCAGCTCGAAATTGGGATTGTCGTTGTAGAGCAAACCGGTACGGAACACGCCGCGGCGATGGTACACATCATTCTCCAGATTCCAGCCTGCGACCAGGTTCAGCTTGTGGCTTTCGCCCAGCCTTGGGGTAAAGGTGCCCACGATGTTGGCGGTTATGTGTTCCGTGTTGTAATCGTAGTAGCGATGGTAGGAATCAAGCTGCTTTACGTAGTCTGTCATGGCGCCGGGAGCCACACTGTAGGAAACTGGTGCCACATAGCGGTCCAGGCCGCGGCGGGTCGACTTGTAGGCGAATTCTCCACGGATGTTGAACACGTCTTTGAAAGGCTCCACGGTAACTCCGGAAGCCGTCGTCATAGTGAGGCGGTGGTCCTCCTGGGCGGAATTGCCGTCATTGAAAGCGGCAAAACCACCGGCGGCAGCAGCCACCGTGTAGGTGCCGTCTTCATTATATACAGGCACATTCGGCACCCCCATCATGGCTATCTGGCGGAGCTGGCTGCCGATATTGCCGTCGTTCTTGGAGAAAATCGGCTGAATGTAGTCCATCTTGTACATGGACGTATTGTTGTCTATGGAGAGCCAGTCGTTTATGCTTACCTTTATTTTCGAACGTAGATTGAAAGTGTTGTAGCTCTCGTTCCCCAGTTTGTAAATTGCGTCCTGCGTATAGTATCTTCCTGAAATACCGTAACTTACTTTGCCTGATGTGCCATTGACGCTGATATTGTGCGTGGTGGTGGTATTGACTGGCTTGTAGAAGAGAGCTATGTAGTTGGTATCGGAATAATACAGGTAGCGGTCGTTCCATAGCTCGCTGGAGTTCGTATCTCCGTTTGCCACGTGCTGGATGTAACGGTCAAGATAGTCCGACGGAATCTGGTAGATATTCATCTTGGTGGGCAGCTGTCCTTCGGCCGTAGGAGTGGCGTCGTGCCCAAGCCAGTGTTCATAGAAATTCTGAACAAATGTAAGTCCGTCTGTTACAATGCGATCCTCCCATTTTACCGTACGCGCGTTGATAGATACGGAGCCGTTATAGTTTACGGCGATACGGTCTTCTTTAGCATTCTTCGTAGTTATAAGTATCACTCCATACGCAGCACGCGCGCCATAGATAACGGAAGAAGACGCATCCTTGAGGACGGATATGCGCTCAACATCATTCGGGTTGACCGAGGCCATCTCCCCTTCTACTCCGTCAATAAGGACAAGCGCACCGCCTCCCTGGCCAATTGAATAAGAAGATTTGGAGCTGCCGGAAGAACCTCGGGAAATATAAGAAGTAGCACCGCCCCGGATATAGACAGAGCCGCCGTGAGTAGGCTTACCGTCGGCCTGGATTATGTTCAAGCCGGCAACTTCTCCCTGAAGGGAGCGAGTAATATTGGAATTTGACCTGTCTTCAAGTACCTCGCCGGAGACATTCTCGACGCTCCCTACCAACTGGGACTTTTTGAGGGTACCATATCCTACCACAACGGTCTCTTCGAGCATCTCCGCATCTACTTTTAGAGAAAAGTTTATGCTGGAACGGCCGGACACGGAGGTTTCGATGTCAACGTAACCTATACAGGTACAGATAAGTATGGCATCGGAAGAGACATGGATTGAGTAGACACCGGATAAGTCGGTCACGGCGCCTCCCGTCCCACCTTTAACCATCACGGCAGCGCCCGGTACAGGCTCACCGGTTGAGGAATCAGTCACTTTGCCTGAGACCATAATGTTTTGCCCCCGGGCAGCGACTCCTGCTGACAATAGTACAAGAGCGATCAGCATACATCGCGGTGAAATTGATTTCATAAGAGCTTACAGTTGTTAGAATTAAGTGTTCTCCACAAAATTAGGGGAAATTGCAACCCGCCCGACATAGGCTCAAGAAAAACAAGTAAATTGTATATCTTGTTTAATTTGTATATAAATAAGTTAGCTAAAAATACAACTATTTAAAAACAAGAAAAATTCATTATATTTACAGCATGAAAAAATCTTGTTTTGCATTATTTGCCTGTTTTTTTGCGCTTCTTTGCTGCTCCCCTGCCACTGAACGACATTTCAAGGCGCTGGACAAAGCCATAGACCTGCAGGACTACTATAATCTTGCCCACAATGCAAAGCAGGACTCCTTGCGACTGGCTTATCTTGGGGCAAATAGCGATTCATCCCGCTGGGAAGCCGCTTATGCATTGGAAAAGATTCTCTTCTACCACGACATAGAATCTTGCTACCAAAGCGTCAGCTTGATGATGAAAGATGCAACAGACAAGCGTCAAAAAACCATAAGCCAGTGTTGTTATGCCAACATTTTGTATAAGATGGATTCCCTTGGTACGGCGTTCATGGCTTTTCGGCAGATAGATACTTCTGCCATGCATACTGACGCACTGGGCATCTACTGCTATGCCGGTTATCATATTTTTGGGAAAATGCAGCCCACGCATCCAGAATTTGCAAACCTGAGGAGAGAGATTGTAGATAAATGGTGGAAAAAAGACAGTACGAGCGTGGAGTGTGCTTTTTACAGAAACGAGTTGCTCAGGGAAGAAGGCATTGCAGAAAATGCAGTAGAAAGGCTCAGAGACTGCCGGCTGACTACTCCCAACGATACGGCAAAACTGAACTATTTTCTGGCCAAGGAGTATCTTCACTCGGGAGAAACGGGGCAAGCGATCAAATATTTCGCAATATCGGCGGAATGTGATATGCGCCTGGGAGTAAAGGCATACAACGCTTTGTACGAACTAGCCCGAATACTGTTTCGTACCGGAGATATTGCAAGGGCGGACCGCTATATGCGCGTTACCTTGAAAGATGCATTCTTTTCACATTACGAATCCCGGTATGAAGACGTTATTCGCTCGGAGCTGGAAATAATGAATGTGCTGCTCGAACAGCAGAGACAAAAGCGCAAGGCTTACTACATTACCAGCATTGCGGTAGCCTTGCTGCTGCTAGGAGCGA
Organism: Bacteroidales bacterium; assembly: GCA_017509375.1. The sequence continues at coordinate 4,026 of JAFWPT010000194.1, forward strand.
TGATTTCATTGGTACTGCTGCTCCGGTACTCTTCCAGGCTGAACAGTTCCCGCAGAGAACTGGGGGAAGTATCCCGCATCAAAGATAGTTTCCTGGCCAATTATATGGAAAAGTGCGTGGATTACCTCAACAAGGTAGATGAATACAGGTCCACTCTACGGCGCACCGCCAAACAGGAAGGCACGGCAGGTATCATGGCCATGCTAAGGAGACCCTCGTTCGCCGCCGGAGAGTTCCATGAACTGCTGGCCTCCCTTGACTCCACGTTCCTCGGTATTTTTCCCGATTTCGTAGAAAAGGTAAACGAGCACATGCAGGAAGAATACCAGCTTTCCAAGCCATCGGAGGGCAGCTTGTCAACCGAACTCAGGATACTGGCCCTAATCAAGATGGGAATTTCAAAACGGCAGAAAATCGCTAAGATATTGAATATGTCCGTGACGACTGTGTATTCTTACCATTGCAATCTGCAGAAGCATTCCCTCCATCCGGACGATTCATTCGACCGAATCATCGCCTCGCTGTAAAATGGTAGCGGATCTCCCAATGGAAAGACCGCCCCGGAGCTAAGTCGTACCGGATATAGGGTTCAAGGCACGCTATGCGGTGATTCGCCCAGAAAACGATGTGTGAAGCCGGGACATCGCAACGTATTGCTACGGAAATGTCCCCTTCACTCATTTCCATATCATATGGTACGCTTTCCTGCCCGCAAGCCGCAAGGTCTCCCATAAACACCGTCTCCCCCTTTTGCAACCCGCGGTGAACCGGATTCCGCTGTCTGTCAGAGCCACGCTGTCATACTCGGCACGCCAGTGTCCCCGAGGCTTAAAAGGAAAGTCCAGCAACCTGTGCCGTCCGACGGAAAGATTGCCGAAAGTCCAGAAATTATGGTTGTACATATTGCCTGCGAGCGGGTTATCCAACGCAGTCAAGCTGTGACGGATGCAAAGGTCTTCAGGCCCCGTGAGCAGGAGGTACTTGACATATTTGTACCAGCCGGCAAGCTCATGGCTGAACCCGACACCCTTAGTGCCATCTTGCCAGACCTCCCACGCCCCCGCTTCCGCTATCTCATACAAGCGGAAGCGGTCGTAGGGAGCATCATCGGGGCGTCGCAGCAGGCCAACTCCCGGCTTGAGGAATACGTCTCCCGGCACTGCGGCATCAAAACCGATTTGGGAGAAATCCTCAGCGGGACCTTGAACTGCATCATGCATTACAGGGCTGTAGTTCTCGAACCAAGGAGCGGCCATTTCCACTCCGCACAGCTGTGCACCGGCGAAAATACCGCTATGGTCGAAGCGGGTACCTCTGTAAAAATCGTCCAAGGGGTGACGCAGCTCTATTTTCAGCCGGTCTGAAACTAATTTCAGCATATCAACCGTTTACTGCAGCCGGAACCTAAGCGCCTATTTCAGGAACTCGTGGGAAGCGGTCATTGCCTTGGGATCCAGGGCTTCGTCCAGTTTCTCCTTGGTCATGAGGCCGTACTCAAGCACCAGGTCATACACGCTGCGTCCATTCAGGAGGGCCTCCTTGGCAATTTTTGAAGATGCCTTATATCCGATATACGGGTTGAGGGCCGTAACGATGCCAATGGAGTTCTTCACCATCTCGTAGCAATGCTCCGCATTCACGGTAATGCCGTCTATGCACTTGGTACGAAGGGTGTCCATTGCATTGCGCAGCCATGTAATGCTCTCCAGAATACTCTGGGCGATGACAGGTTCCATGACATTCAGCTGAAGCTGGCCAGCCTCGGCCGCAAAGGCGACGCAGGTATCGTTTCCTATGACTTTGAAGCATACCTGATTAGTGACTTCCGGAATGACCGGATTCACTTTGCCCGGCATAATCGAAGAACCCGGAGCCATTGGAGGCAGGTTGATTTCATGGAGGCCGCAACGGGGACCGGAAGCCATGAGACGGAGGTCGTTACATATTTTGGAGAGCTTAACGGCAAGACGCTTGAGAGCGGCGGAGTAGCTGACGTACGCCCCCGTATCAGGAGTGGCTTCCACCAGGTCGGCGGCCTTCTCAAAACTGTCGCCCGTAAACTCGCTCATACGCTTGGTGCACAGTTCGGCAAATCCGGGAACCGCATTCAGGCCCGTACCTATGGCCGTACCGCCCATATTAATTTCCTTGAGCAGCACCACGTTGCGCTCCAAGTTGGCTATTTCTTCCTCCAGGTTGTTGGCGAAAGCATTG
>JAFWPT010000195.1 GCA_017509375.1 Bacteroidales bacterium
GATTGCGGACTATTATAGTCGCCCCACCACCACGATGGAGGATATGCAAGCCATCTTTGACGCTTTGGAGCGCAATGAGTTGCTGTCAGAAGATTTGATGTGGGCTTTCGTTGACACGGTGGTTAACAATCGTCAAGTGGCCAAGCAGATTCTGCTTCATTATCTCAACACGGGCACGACCGATGATGTCCAAGCCCTGTACAACGCCTTTGACGGTAACAATGAGGTCATGGCTGCCGTGGCGCAGATTGTCAAGCAACTCATCCAAACCCATAGAGAAGAGGTCTATGCTGTCCTGAGAGACTATGCCCTTCATTTGACGAGTGATGAAGTGAATGACATCTTCAATGCTTTCCCGAATGATGTGAAGCAGGAAATCGTGGCCAAAGCGGCCAATTATGTGAAGGACCCCACTCATAAATCCACGTTGATTATCCCCATCTTCATGAATTATGTGACGAACATCACGGTCGCCGAGTTCGACGAACTGGTGGACGCGCTCATCCATAACGGTCCTGTGTTCAATGTGATGCTCAACCAATTCAACGCATGGATGGACGAGTATTTCGCACACCACTTCACCGGCGGAAGCAATGTGGAAGATCTGATTGCCGGCACTATCGAGGAGGGCTATTATGCACAGTGCTCCCCCAACCCCGTTGACCTCTGCCAACTCAAGGAAGACATCGAATCGTTGGCTGTCTGCTTCGAGCTTACTACCCCGGTTCAATTTACTTTCAATAAACTTGAAGAAGGTGAAATTACATACACCTTGAGCTACGTGGGAACCGCGGATCCTACCTCTGTTGAGCTTCGAGTGGCTACGGGTAATGATAATCCGCAACCTGTTGACGGTGGTTTCACGATTGATACCGATGCGAATACAATAACAGTGACACTTGATCCCGATCATTATGATTACGTGCCTGGGGATACTCTTTCTGCGCAGTTAATTATCACGGTTTCTTGTCTTGAGGCACCGGTAAACGCTTGGGGAACTTATTATGAGCAGTAATATTCTATAAGAAAATGTCAATGTGGACGGGCGTCGCAGTCATCGGCGCCCGTCTTTCGTAAAAGGTTTAAGGGTTATGGTTTAGGGGTTATGGTTTAGGGGTTAGAGTTACTCGGTTAAAGTGTATAGTATGAAGAAGATTGTTGTACTCTTGGTGGGGGTCCTTTATGGTTTGGGCCTTTATGCGCAGACGCCCGACAGTACCGGGGTGGTGGTCTGCGAGATTCCGGGCGTGCTCGACACGTTGCGGAATGAGACCCCTGTGTGCCCGACGCTCGGGGTCACCACGGTGGCGCTCGACGAGGAGGGCGTGCAGGTCGTTTTCCGTACACCGATGGTGGGCGGGGAACGTTTTGACCGCTTGGAGGGCCATTTTGTGCTGGCCATTGACGGAATAGCGGGAAGCTTTTCCGTGGACGGGGCGTTCACCTCGGGCAACACGATCTTGGAGGGCTCCGTCAGATTGGCGGACGACGAGCTGCTGCAAGGGTTGGATCTCCGTGACCGGACCCTTCACGTGACCGCTGTCGTCACGGGCTGCCACCCCGCCGGTGCAGCCGACCCCACTAGCCCGGAAGGCGTCATCGCCGCCCCGGTGACCTATACGGTGCCTGTGGAGTGCCTCTTCGTCTTCGGGGTGAGTGATTACCAACATACGAGCAACGGAGACTTTCTCTTCAAGACCTTCTACACGGGTGATAACACCGCCGTAAGCCACTACCGTTACCTTATCCTGAATCTTTCCGGCGATACGCTGGCCTCGATTGACGCTCTTTGCGGCAGTGCCTTCTTCAGCGCCACGGTCTCGACCGCCGATTTCACGGCGTTGGGACTTCCCGCTGGACGTTACACTGCGGTTCCGGTCGTGACGCCTGCATACGCAAGCTGTCCTTCCATAGGCCAGCCCCTGTCGTTCGAGATTCTGCCGGTCTGCACCGCCTTCGACTCTGTTGTGGTCTATACGGACGGCGAGCAGTATCAGCTGCGGGCCTACATCGACCTCTCCGCTGTGGAGCCCCTGAACCCTGCGTTCACCATCCAGGCCACCGCCGGCCAATATGCGGGCGGTTCGGAATGGTATGTGGATGCGTCGCAGCAGTTCATCGCCACCCCGATGACGGCTCTGCCCAACCAGCAGACCCTCTTGCAGGTCACGGCCAGCGTGGATGCCCGGTGCGGCGTCGATTTGGTGAACGAGGGCTATGTCACGCTCAGCAGCGCGACGGTGCCGTTGACCATCCCGATGGTCTGCCCGACGTTCTACGGCACGGAAGACAACCTCTCCGGTGGGCTCTACAAGATGCTCTCCCACATCAACTTGAATGGCGGCTACGACTATCAGCACGCCCATTTCGTGGTGAACGATGGCATCGACTCCATCGATGTGACGGCCACTTATACCTCCTCGTCTCAGGAGTTGGCCACCGACGGGATTTCCACTACCCAGAACTTCCCGTGGACGAACAAGACCATCACCCTCTACCCGGTGGTGGAGGTGAAGTGCGGTCTCAGTATGGGCAGCTATGTCCGCATCACGGGA
>JAFWPT010000196.1 GCA_017509375.1 Bacteroidales bacterium
CAGCTACACCGACAGCGAGACCGAGGCCCTGGGGCACGACTTCGTTTACACCGTCACCGTTGCCCCGAAGGTCAATATGCCCGGCCTGCTGACCGGCACCTGCACCCGGATACGTTACAGACAATGCCACCGACTGCCATAACTACGGCTCCTTCAACATTAATTCTGCATTCGCAGGCGGCACATCTCTGGCGCAGAGCGGCGGCAACACTACATACAGCACCTTCGGAGGCGTATTCGGCAACGTGGGTCCATACGCAAAGGATGAGACCTATTCCGCAAGCAAGGGCGTGGAAATACGGAATTGCACCAACGAAGCCAACATCAAGTTCAACTGCTACATGGTTGCATCTGGAGGTCCCAAGATGTGCTTCGGAGGCGTGGTGGGCGCTTCCACCGCCAATATGAAAAACTGCCACAACAACAAGGCTTTGACCATAAACACCCAGACCAAATATATCTATTCCGGCGGTGTGGTAGGCTTTATCGAAGCGGATATGGATAACTGCTCCAATAAGGGCATTATCACCGTGGACGGATGTGCGGACGAAAGCACCATCAATTACACTCAAGCCTACATTGGCGGCGTATTCGGCACTGTCACCAAGGGGTCTACCCTGAGCAACCTCAAGAACAGCGGTTCCGTTACCGTATCAAACGTGGTCTCTACCGATAGCGCACTCAGCTATGTTGGCGGAGTCGGTTCTTATTATATAGGAAGCTTTAAGCTGGAGAATTCTTCCAATACTGCTACCGTTAATTCGAATGCCGATACCCCTGTGTGTCTCGGCGGTGTAATGGGAGCTTTCAACGGAACCATGACCAACTGCAAGAACAGCGGCAAAGTCATGTACTCTTCTACATACATAAGCCCCTACGAGAAGGATGGCGGTGACAAGAAGCCTGAAATCGGTGGCCTTGTAGGTTATGCGAACGCCGACTTCATTGGTTGCTCCAATACCGGAACCGTCACCAGCGTTGCAGACGACGGGTACTTGAGCGGCTTCGTGGCAGGATTCGGCAACGCCAGCAAGACATGGGCAAATTGCACCGTGAACTGCTCAGTTGAATCCAGTGCCACCAACGCCTCAGTTCTGGGACGCTTCCGCAATATAGCCAGCAACCAGACCATCACACTTGGCGCCGAAGACCAGCCTTTCACCATTGAAGGGCCCACAGCCGAACTGCCTAAATTCGGCCAGGACTGCGGTACCGGCAACCAGGTAGTCATGTTTGAATAGGTATTCTTAACAACAAAAAAACGGATGAGTTTGAGCTCATCCGTTTTTTTGTTGTCTAATGAATGCTAAATCGTTCCTTGTTCCAACATAGCGGTAGCAACTTTCATAAAACCTGCGATGTTCGCTCCCTTCACATAATCAATGCTGCCATCCGGCTGGGTACCATACTTCACGCAAGCCTCGTGGATGGAATCCATAATGAAATGAAGCTTCTCGTCCACTTCCTTGCCGCTCCAGCTGATATGGGAAGCATTCTGGGTCATTTCCAGTCCGGAAGTAGCTACGCCGCCTGCATTTACAGCCTTACCGGGAGCAAAGAGCACGCCGTTGTGCTGGAAATAGTGGATCGCTCCGGGCTGGCATCCCATGTTGGACACTTCGCAGCAGCACCATGTACCGTTAGCCTTCAATTCCTTCGCGTCATCCTCGGAAAGCTCGTTCTGGAAAGCGCAAGGCAGAGCAATATCGCACTTCACGCTCCAGGCTTTCTTGCCTGCGGTGAAAAGTGCCTTCCCCGGGAACTTGTCCGCCATGTCTTCAACCCTGTTGCGGTTGGAAGCACGCATGACGAGCATATAGTCAATCATCTCCTTGGTAATGCCATCGGGAATCTCGCAAACTCCGTCAGGGCCGGAAATCGCCACGACCTTGGCACCGAGCTCGGTAGCCTTGATGCAAGCGCCCCAGGCGACATTGCCGAAGCCGGAGACCGCTACACGGCAGCCCTTTATGTCCTTGCCCGCTTTGTGCAGCAGATTCTGGGTGAAATACAAGGCGCCGAAACCGGTAGCCTCAGGACGCAG
>JAFWPT010000029.1 GCA_017509375.1 Bacteroidales bacterium
CTCGGCTATGGACAGCGGCAATTACAGCATTACTTACGAAGAAGGGGAGGTTCACTATATGGCCAAGGCGGCGATGTCCAGCTCCGAGCACCGCCTTCAGCCGGGTGTCCGTATGTACTATGCCCCTGAGAATGAGGAGCCTTATTCTTTTGTGACCGATCCCCGCCGCGTGCAGCAGATTCTCATAAATCTGCTTACCAATGCCTGCAAGCATACTAAAAACGGGGAAATCAAGCTTGCCAGCTCTCTCAGCGAGATTCCCGGCTTCGTGACATATTCCGTAACCGACACCGGCAGCGGAGTTCCTCCCGACCAGTCGGAAAGGATCTTCGAGCGCTTTACCAAACTGGATGATTTTGTGCAAGGAACCGGCCTTGGCCTGAGCATCTGCAGGGATATAGCCGGCCGGATGGGCGCAAAAGTCTATCTTGACACTACTTATACCGGCGGCGGTGCCCGCTTCGTGCTAGCCCTTCCAATTAATCCTCGGAAAACCCGGCAATGAAACGTTTAGTACTGGTTTTGGTTATTTTCCTGTGCCCTGCCATTTGCGCCGTGGCCCAGAATAATCCTTATAAAATAGATGACGAGTGCTTTGTGCATTTTACCGCAGCGGAGCATTCGGTGGATGACTTTTTCACGGATGCCTTCGAAACGGCACAGCAGCTCCTCCTGGAAACCTCACTGCGCAAGAAGGATACTAAGGCCCAGACACTGTACTATGTGGAACAACTCAAGCATACTTCGCATCAAGCGCAGTTCGAAAGGAGCCAGAACCATGAATCCTGGGACAGACAGGGATGGAACGCCAAGGTGGATGATGATAAGGAGACCCTCCAGAGGGTAGCAAAGGCGACCGGCTACATGCAGTATTATTACTACGCCACCGAGATGTGTCAGACCTATTATTACAACACCTCGCAGGACATAGTTGCAAAGACGATGCTGCAGAACATGATGTCAGAAGCGAGAGAAACCGGCGACGAATACGGTTTGTGGAAGTCTTTGATGTATCTGGGAAAGCTGTACCAGCGGATAAACGACAAGTACAGCACGCAGAAAATCCTTCTTGAGGTAGTACGTATTCACGAGACCACCCAGGACCCCATGATACATCGGCAGAGCATGGCCGTCCAGTATTGCGAACTTGCTTGTACCTATCCGGTCGCTTCCGATTCCGCCAGGCTATTCTATATCAGGGCGGAGCAGAGCTGTGCTACCAAACTGGATACGATGCGTGTCAACTACTTCAAAGCCCAGCTTGCGGCATGGGACGGGAATATTGCCGAGTATCGCAAGAATAAAGAATACTGTCTCTCAATGGCGCCGTTCACCAAGGTCATACGCGGCGGAGACATCTGCTTCGAGTGCATTGACGCTCTTTTGGACGGTAAGTCCGCTAAAGTGATAAGCGGCCTGACTGCAGAGCTGCATCCGGGGGAGCAGCCAGTGTTCATTTACAGTTTCGCCGGGAAACTCGGCCGCTGGGAGATAGCGGCACCGCTTATGGACAAGCAAGTAAACCGTCTGTACAGCAGTATTTACACGACCAACAGCCAGCATCTCGAAGAGACGGCGGCTCAATACGGCAATCACAGGCTGTCGGCGGACCTCGCACAGGCTTCCAGAAAAGTAACCCGTATCACAGTTCTGGTAGCCGTGCTGCTTACCATTTTGCTGGTCGTCGCCTTGCTGGTGGCGCTCAGGCACCTGCATTCTTTCAAGCGGGCTTACACTAAAGATGAGGCCCTGATTGCCGTAATGAAAGAAAAGAACAAGTAAAACTAACCTATATGACACCGATTTACGCTCAAGACCACGATTTTTCCAAGTACAATGTTCTTGCTGTGGACGACGTTCCCCTGAATCTGCTGCTCGTTACCAAAATGTTGTCGAAATTCAATTTCCAGCTCAGGACGGCGGCCAACGGCCGTCAGGCGCTGGATGCAGTCGCCGAACAGAAGCCGGACTTGATACTTCTGGACTTGATGATGCCCGAAATAGATGGCTTCGAAGTCATCCGGCGCCTGCGTGAGGATGCTTCGACTGCTGATATCCAGATAGTTATCCTGAGTGCCTTGAACTCCAACGAAGATGTAGTCAAGGGCTTCAATCTTGGGGCCAACGACTTTATCATGAAGCCTATCATCATGGAGAAGCTGCTGACCTGCGTTGTCAACCAACTTCAGATAGCCGAATCAAAGAAGCAGTAAGTGAAAAGGCTCATCATACTCTTGCCCGCCCTCCTGCTGTGCCTGCTGTTGCAGGCGCAGATTGTAAATCGTCTCAATGTGGACAGTGATACTTTCGAGCGGTATGCATGGGGCAGGATGCAGGCGTATAATTCCGAGAATCTGCCTCTTGCCGACTCCCTCTACAAAGAAGGCGTCACGAGGGACAACTTCCGCTACAAGTGCCTGGGCCTCTCCCTGGAGTTCCCGGTGCGTTTTGCTTTGGGGGAATATGAGCGTATGGATGAAGCTGTCGCGGAAATAAAGGCGTTAACCGTTGAGAGGAAGGATGTCCGTTCCTTCTATTATCTCACCCTGCACGAGTATTGCCAGTATCTGGTCCTGATCGGGCGGGTGTCCGACGCCATGCTCGAAGCCCGTGATATGCAGAGAATCGCCTCCTCCGAAGAGAGTCCCATGGGCAGAATGTATGCCTGTCGTATTCTCGGCCTTATCCACAGCTACCGGGACAATCATTATCTGGCAGTCAGCTATTTTGAGAAGGCGATAGGCTATTGCAAGGAAGCCCGCCAGGAGCAGGATCTGCCCAATTTGTATATACAGATAGCCCAGGAAAACGTAAAGATGCACGATTTTCCGGCCGCGGAACAGTATTGTGCCCTTGCTGAGGAGTTTCAGGAGTTTTCTTATGCAGTCAAGCTGAAGTGCCGTATGACCCGGGCCTACCTGTATTACGAGGAAGGCCAGACAGACCAATTCTGGAGTTATTATAACCTTCTGGTAGAGGACAAACGCTATCCCCACCAGACCGACATCGACGCCAGGCGCACGCTGGATATCTGCTACCTGCATTCAAGGGGCCTTCTTGACGAGGCCCTGTCATTATCCGATTCGCTTGGTACTTCAAGGGCGCGACTCGAGCAGAAACATGTGCTTTTTGCCGACAAAGGGGATTTCGGGAACGCATATTTCAGTATTTCCGGTCTCATGTCGGAGAAGGATTCGCTGTACATTAAAGTGCAGAACGAAGACCTTGCCATTCTGGATGCAGAACTCAACAATGCCCAGTTGAGGGAAGATGCCCAGAGACTCAAGGCACAGAACCAGATTACCATTCTAGTCGGTTTCCTGATAATGTTCGCCATTGCGTTCTTCTCCATCATCGTGCAGCAATGGCGGCTGAGGGAAAATCTGGATCTGATGAAACGCCGCAACGCGGAAATACTTAGTGCCCGCAGGGCATATCAAAGGGCCCTGGATTCCAAGGAGTCGGAGAACTCTATGAAAATCAAAATTCTGCAAAACCGAAAAACGTCAACCATCAAGTTATGAAGCTTTCCTCTCTTATAAAGCATCACAGGCACGAGCTTATTGCTCTTCTGCTGTTTTTTGTCGGCGGAACGCTCGGCATGCTCGGACTTATCCAGCGTGTTCCGCTGGTGCTCGGAATAATCGGAATCGTAATTCTGGCCTCCGGTATGTTTTACTACTGCCTGCACTACAGCTCGGAAAAAGTGTATAAAGATTACTATAAGGAGAGTTACGATATAGAGCATGACACCATAGAAGAGGAAATCCGAAAGTCTATGGTCTATCATCGCTATCAGGAGGCCGTAATCAACCGTTACGAAAGCGCATGCCGCGACCTTGGCCTGTCCGAAGAGCAAAAAGACTGGCTTCTGGCGCTACTTATGGAAGAAAAAAACAAAGTTGATGAAGAACTGAAGGCCCAAGGTGGTGGATATATTTAGTTTTTGTTTTATATTTGCAGACTAACGGATTCCATACCTTATGAACATTAGCCGACTTTTATCCCGAGTGATTGTCCTCACAGCCGTTTTCGCCGCATCTTCCTGCGTCGATTCCCTAGACACATCGTCACCCGCGGACAAGCAGCGCAAGGTAAACTTTGATGTGCTGGTTACACGTGACGGTCAGACCATATCTTCAGAGAGAAGGGGAGTTATGACAAAAAACAGCCCCTTGGTGGAAGAGTCTGAAAAGACCAGTACCATGAATACCGATATTCCGTTCGGCCTCATGGGAATAGATGACGATACTTATGCACTGCTCGTAGATAATGCCAAGGTCGGCCAAAGCGGAGGTTCATACAGCACATTCCTTGACCCTTCCCGCTGGTCGGAAATGGGAACGAGCGCCATTGCTTTCAGTGCGTATTACCCGTATGTGAGTTCGGTCAATTACAGCCAGGATCTTGTGTCCTACGTTATCCCGTATTCCGTGGAAGACACCGACGCCGGCCCCCTGGTTTCCAAGACGGTCAAGATGGCCGTGGCGCTGCTGAATATGGTTCCGCTTGAATTCCAGCATATTACGAACGATATCGGGTATCGAATCTGCGATATTACCCCTATGCCGGAGCTTCAGGGCCTAGTGCATCTTAAAAAGATGACGGCGTATAACGTGGCGTCTGCCGGAGTATTCGTGAACGACCTTGCACGCAACACCGGTTTGTGGCGTCATCAGGGCTACTACAGGGATGTGGTGATTTTCGAGGGGGACGCCAAAGTCGGCGTGGGTTCAAGCAATGAGAAGTTTGTGGGCTACGATTCTTTGGAAGACCACATGGCTACTTCGCACCGCTATTATTCCGTGCCCGATGAAATAGTTATGGGCAAGCAGTATGTGGAGGTAGTGTACGATATAGACGGCTTCACTCTCAACGGATTCGATTATCCCCCGCTCAAAAACCAGGTGGCAAGGTTCATGCTTTACGGCCTTCTGCCCGACAATGTTTTCGTATATGGCAAGCAATATACTTTCCACGTAGGAATCGACCTGAGTACCGTATATTCGGAAATATGCTTTACCGCCAGCGTATCAGGCTGGGAGAACAGCATTTACGAAAACAATGATGAATTCTGAGTCCTGCTGAGCCAGGATTCCTCTATGCCGCTTTCCTGAAGCTGATAAAGCGGTCTTTGCCAAACATATCGCGCCTTATTTCCACCTCTTCCAGGCCTGAGTCCCGGAACAGGGCGGCCGTGTCTTCGCCGAGGGCTTCGTTTATTTCCGCTATTCCCCAAGCTCCGGGTGCGAGAAAGCGCCTGGCCCACCTGGCTGTGGCGCGGTAGAAGAGCAGCGGGTCTTCATCCGGAACGAAAAGGGCCAGCCCTGGTTCGTAATCCAGCACGTTGCGCTGCATGGCGGATTTCTCGCTTTCCCGTATATATGGGGGGTTGGCGGTAATTATGTCGAAGGGGGCTCCTTGCAGCATTTCCGGCAGCTCCAGAATGTCCTGCTGCAGAAACACAGGTGAGTTTTTCCCGTATACTTGGCCGTCGCCCATGATGGAAAACGCTTGGCTGCGTGCTACTGCAAGTGCAGGGGCGGAAACATCTATTCCGGTCACCTCTGAGCCTGGGCGCTCCAGGGCAATGGTCCAGGCAATGCAGCCGCTGCCGGTGAACAGGTCCAGGACGCGGGGCTTCGAGCCGGGTGCCAGGCGGGCCAGCGCCGTAGCAGCAAGCTCTTCCGTCTCGGGCCGGGGTATAAGCACGTCTGGCGTGACCCTGAAGCGGCGGCCGCAGAACTCCTGCACTCCCGTTATGTATTGAAGCGGCTCACCGCAGGCCATCCTCGATACGGCGCCGGTCAGGCGCGCAAGATCGGCCCCGGGGATTTGGTATTCCGGCTCTACGATGTGTGTATAACTCTGTGTGCCAAGCACTTCGCCACATAAACGCAGCACCAGGCTCCGAGCCTCATCGAGAGGATAAAGAGCCTGGAGCTTTTCGATGCTCTCCCGTATAAACTGCGGGAGCAGCACTATGAATTCTCTATGATTACAGAAATGAAGTCGGTGATGCTCATCCCTGCTTCCCTCACCATCTTAGGCACCAGCGAGGCACTGGTCATGCCCGGGATAGTATTGACTTCCAGGAAGTACAAGCCGTCTTCGGCAAGTATGTAGTCCATTCTCACCACGCCTTTGCAGCCGAGGAAGGAATACAGCTCGCAGGTGGTATGCTGCAATTCGGAGGTCTCCTCTGCAGTGATGGGCGCCGGACAGATTTCATCGCTGTGGCCGTTGTATTTTGCGTCGTAATCGAAGTACTCATTCTCGCTCACGATCTCGATGGGCGGAAGGGCGCGCACCCCGGTGCCGTCGAAATATGCGGCGCAGGTGAGCTCACGGCCGCTTATGCCCTGTTCCACAAGCACCATTGGATCCTCGGTGAAGGCATACTGGATGGCCTCCTGAAGCTGTGAGGGCTCGGTGACGCGGGTTACGCCGAAACTCGAACCGCCTTGAGTGGGCTTCACGAATACCGGGAACCGGAGGGTAGCTGCAACCTTCTCGCAAAACGCATCCAGGTTGTCGCCCCGGTGTACGTAGTCGTCCGGGGCACACTTCACTATACCCCTTCCGCGCACGAAAGACTTGCAGGCATACTTGTCGAACGCCACGGCGCTGGCGAACGCGCTGCAGGAGCTGAAGGGCACGCCGAGCATCTCCAGGTAGCCCTGCATCAGACCATTTTCGCCCGGGGCTCCATGTTGGACCACATAGGCGAAATCGAATTTCACCTTTTCGCCCAGGACGCTCACCGAGAAGTCGTTCTTGTCTATTTCCGGCCGGGCTCCTTCGGGGAAGGTGATGCGCATGGAGTTGCGGCGGCGGCAAGCAACGAGCTGCCACACTCCGAAGCGGGCGAATATCTCATATATGTCATATACCCTGTCGTCTATCGCGGAGGCTACGAATTCTCCGCTCCGGCAAGATACTTCCCACTCGGAAGAATCGCTTCCGTAGATAACTGCAATCGATGTGTACTTACTCATTGTCAATTAGTTGAAATAGTAGTCCGTTTCTTGGTTGTTGGCGGTTTCCTGGGCTTCGTTGATGTCTTCATCGCCACCGAGGAAGGAGCCGCTGGAACTGCAGTCGAGGCTAAAATCCACGCTGGACGGAGGAATGAAACTGTCTTTTTCGTTGATGAGGCCCGCGGCTATGCATTTCTTCATCCAGATACCCCAGATAGGCAATGCCATGCGGGAACCGTCCAGGGAGTTGAAGTGAATATGCCTGTCTTCGCCTCCGATCCAGGCACCGGCGGTGATTCTGGGGGTATATCCAATAAACCAGCCGTCGGAGCAGTCGTTTGTGGTGCCGGTCTTTCCGGCAATCTCTCCCTTGAGGTTGTAGGCATAACGCAGACGGCTTCCGGTTCCGCCGTTTACCACTCCTTGCATCAGGTTGGCCATCAGGTAGGCTGACGAGGCGCTGATTGCTTCCCGCTTGAAGTTATTGTGTTCGGTGATGAGGTTGCCCTGGTTGTCTTCGATGCGGGTGACGTACAGCGGCTCGGCGTATACCCCCTTGGAAGGGAAGGTGTTGTACGCCGCCACCATTTCATACAGGGCAATGTCGGCCGGGCCCACGCATAACGCGTAAACCTCATCTACGTGACTGTGGATGCCCATCCTGTGCATCATCTGCGCCATGGCCTGAGGCCCGAACTGCTTCATAAGAAAGGCGGAAATGTTGTTGGAACTATGCGCAAGTCCCCATTTCAAGGTGACGGTCTGGCCAATCATTTCGGCTTTGTCGGTACTGCGCGGGGTCCATTCGGAGCCGTCCCAGTTTATGAAAGTCTGGGGCGCGCAGACCACCCGGTCGCACGGGGTCATGCCTTCCTGCATTGCAAGGGTGTAGAGGAAGGGCTTGATGGTGGAGCCTACCTGACGCTTGGCTTGGGAAACGTTGTCGTACTTGAAATAGCGGTAGTTGGGGCCGCCCACGAAAGCTTTTACCTTGCCGCTGCCGGCTTCAATGGCAACGAAACCGCAGCGGAGGAAGGACTTGTAGTAGCGGATGGAATCGTTAGGGGTCATAGTGGTGTCTATGTAACCCTTTTTGTTCCAGGAGAAAACGCGCATCTTCTGGGGCTTGTCGAACTGGGCAAGGATGTCCTTTTCGCTCACGCCGGCACGCTTCTGTATGCGCCAGCGGTCGCTCCAGCGGCGGGCCTGGCTCATGAGCTTGTTCACGGTGGCCTGGTCTATATCGTTGGCGAACGGCTTGTTGCGCTTGCTCTTGAGCTCTTTGTTGAAGGCTCCCTGAAGGTACCCTCCGAGGTGCTCTGCGACTGCCTCCTCGGCAAAGACCTGCATCTTGTAATTAATGGTGGTGTAGATACGTAGTCCGTCTTTGTCCAGGTTGTACTGCTCTCCGTTGGGCTTTTTGTTCTTGTTGAGCCAGCCGTAGATGTCGTCCTTTACCCAGCGCAGGGAATCGGCCGCGTAATCTTCGGGATATTGGTAGTCGGCCCTGTGGGGCTTGTGGGCGTTCATATCCCTGCGCAGCATGTCCCGGAAATAGGGAGCGTGGCCGGAGTTATGGTCCTGCACATGGTAGTCGAGCAGAATGGGCAGTTCGCGTATGGAATCTCTCTCCGCTTTGCTGATATAGCCTGCTTTCTGCATCTGTCCGATGACGAAATTGCGGCGTTTCAGGGCGTTTTCCGGATTGATGACCGGGTTGTAGCGGGTTGGCTTGTTTACCATTCCTACCAGCATTGCGCTCTCTTCTATGTTGAGGTCTGATGGACTCTTCGCAAAGAAAGTCTCACTTGCCGATTTCACGCCGTAGGCTCCGCTTCCGAAGAAAATGGAGTTGAGGTACATGGCCATGATTTCGTTCTTGGTATAATCCCGTTCCAGCCTGACAGCTGTAATCCATTCCTTCAATTTGGTGAATACCAGCGCAATCTTTCCGGCTTTTTCGTTGCGGGGATATAAGGTCTTGGCCAGCTGCTGGGTGATGGTGGAGCCGCCTCCCTGGCTGGAATCGCGGAGCAGTAAAGTCTTGACCAGGACTCGTGCAAGGCCTTTCATGTCCACTCCGGAGTGTTTGTAGAAGCGTGCGTCCTCGGTGGCAACGGCAGCATGCACCAGGTTCGGGGAAAGCTCCTCGTATGAAACGTATGTGCGGTTTTCTATATGGAAGGTGGTAAGGACCTCACCGTCTTCTGCAATGACCTGGGTTGCCAGTTTACTGTCCGGATGCTCCAATTCTTCAAAGGAGGGTAATTTTGCGAACAGGCCTACGCAGAGCAGCAGGAAAAGCACCAGTGCAAAGGGGGCCGTGAGCAGAATCCAGTACCATTTAACGATTTTATGTTTGGTTTTGTCTGTCATTTTATCGCTTTAAAACACAAATTTACGAACAAATTTGGAAAAACACCTTAGTTTTGTTTTAACTTTGTAGCCGTTTTTGTGAAATTATGGAAGCGAATTTAGTGATAGTAGAGTCGCCTACCAAGGCGGACACCATTCAGAAGTATCTCGGAAAGGGTTTTTTGGTGAAGCCTAGCTTCGGACATATCAGGGATTTGCAGGAAAAGAGCTTGAGCATTGATATCAAGGATCACTTTAAGCCTGAGTACGTTGTGCCTCCGGAGAAAAAACGGGTGGTGAGCGAGCTGAAAAAATTGGCGGAAGGAGCATCCACGGTGTGGCTGGCTTCCGATGAGGACCGCGAAGGAGAGGCAATTTCCTGGCATCTTATAGAGACCCTCGGCTTGCCGGTTGATAAGACCCGCCGTATCGTGTTTCATGAGATTACCAAGAATGCCATCCTGACAGCAGTGGAGAACCCCCGTTCGCTGGATATGGATCTGGTGAATGCCCAGCAGGCCCGCCGCGTGCTGGACCGCCTCGTGGGATTCGAACTTTCTCCTGTGCTCTGGCGCAAGATCCAGAGGGGCCTTTCCGCCGGCCGTGTGCAATCCGTGGTGCTCCGTCTCGTGGTTGACAGGGAGCGGGAAGTCGCAGCTTTCGTGCCTCAGCCGTATTACAGGATAGAGGCGGCTTTCAAGATTGACGGCGTAAAGGTGAGGGGAGTTCTGGACACCCGTTTCGAGGATTATGCCCAGGCCCGCAAGTTCCTGGAGGACTGCATAGGAGCGAGCTATAAGGTGAACGACGTGGAAAGCAAGGATGGTCTTAGGGTACCTCCTCCGCCTTTTACTACTTCCACCTTGCAGCAGGAGGCGGCGCGCAAGCTGCATCTTCCGGTAAGCGTTACCATGAGGATTGCGCAGTCTTTGTACGAGCGTGGTCTCATCACCTACATGCGTACGGACTCCACCAACTTGTCATCGCTTGCGGTGAATACGGCCAAGGCTTTCATCAACGACAACTTCGGCCCTGAGTATTCTCATCCGCGTCAGTACAAGACCCGCTCGAAAGGCGCCCAGGAGGCTCATGAGGCCATCCGCCCCACATTTATAAGCAATCCGGACATAGAAGGCTCCGCCCAGGACAAGAGGTTGTACCAGCTTATCTGGAAGCGTACGGTAGCATCCCAGATGGCTGAGGCCAAAGTGCTGAACACAAGCGTTCACGTGAACATCGACAAGCGCTCCGAGAAGTATGTCATCCAGTCCATGCAGGTCTTGTTCGACGGCTTCCTTAAGCTCTACCGTGAAGGTACCGATGATGACGAAGAAGAGGACAATGATGACTTTGAACTGCCGAAAGTGTTTAAGGGGCAGCCTCTTACCGCCGAGCATGTGGATGCCGAATGTAAATATACACAAGCTCCGCTGCGTTATTCCGAGCAGACCCTCATCAAGAAGATGGAGGAGCTGGGAATAGGCCGCCCGTCAACATACTCGCCCACTATAAGTACGCTCACGAAGGCACGCGGATATTTGGTGAAGGGAGATAAAGACGGCCGTAAAATTACAGTGAAGAACATCCATCTCAAGGGTTCGGCCGTGAGCGAATCCACCAAGACTGAGCTTGTAGGTGCAGAAAAGGGCAAATTGCTGCCGACTGATGTCGGAATGCTGGTGACCGATTATCTCACCGGCAACTTCCCGGATATCATGGACTACGATTTTACGGCGAAAGTGGAGAAGGATTTCGACCAGATTGCTGCCGGAAAGAAGAAGTGGGATAAAGTTATATCCGGTTTCTACCAGCCTTTCCATGTGAAGGTGGATGCTGCGGTGAATGACCATCAGTACAGTCACCTGGAGCGCGAAATCGGCATAGATCCTTCTGATGGACAGATGATTACGGCGCGCCTTGGGCAGTTCGGACCCTATGTACAGAAGGGCGAAGGCGATGGCCGCCAGTTCGTGAGCCTTGGAAAGGGGCAGATTATTGAGAACCTCACCCTGGAGGAGGCGGTGAAGCTGTTCAGCCTGCCGCGCATAGTGGGAGAATATGAAGGAGAGAACATTGTGGCCACCAAGGGTCGTTTCGGCCCCTATCTTAAGTGGGGGGCACAGAATGTGTCGCTGCCCCGAGGAAAGGACCCGCTTTCCGTGAGCCTGGAAGAGTGCATTGCCCTCCTGGATGCCGACAAGGCTAAGAAAGAGTCTGTGACACAGCCGCTTAAGGAGTGGTCCGAGAGTGGTATTGCCGTGATTAACGGGCGCTATGGCCCCTATATCAAGTTCTCTAACCAGAATTATCGTATCCCCAAGAATTTGAATGCGGAAGAGCTGACCGAGGAGCAGTGCAAGGAAATCATTTCCGGCTCGGCTCCGACTTCACACAAAGGCAGACGGTTCGGAAAAAAGAAGTAAAGTATGTCGAATTATCAATTAGACGAGACGGACAGGAAGATTCTGTATTATCTGGTCAATAACGCCCGGATGCCTTTTCTGGAGATTGCACGTGAGTGCGGCATCTCTGGAGCGGCTGTGCATCAAAGGGTAAAGAAGCTGGAAGCCAATGGTGTGATCGAGGGGTCGCAGATGATGGTGAAGCCGTCCACCCTTGGATTGAACGTATGTGCGTTTATCAGTATCTCACTGTCGGAAGACAATAAGTATCACGATGTTATAGATGCACTAAAGCATATTCCGGAGATTGTCGAGTGCCACTTCGTGACAGGCCGTGCCGCTTTGCTGCTAAAGGTGTATTGTATTGATAACGACCATTTGATGGAGACCATTATCAATACCATTCAGCGCATTCCCTACGTGCAGTCAACTGATACTATGCTTTCCCTGGACCAGGCCTTCGAGCGTCAGGTTTGGGTGAAGGATTTCAAGAGCACCACTTTCCGGAACCTGTAGTTCCGGAAAGTAGTACTGAGGATGATGGAAAAAGTCGCCATCGACTTTTTCCATCATCCTCAGCAGGGCTTCTCAACCCCCACCGGCTGTCGCCGGAGCCCCCTAGTCAGGGGGCATTCGGCCTCCGGCCGGTCGCCTGTGGCGACTTGCAAATTTTCTTCGAACTAACGGCGGTGCTTTCTAGTCCCCGCCGCCATGCGGCTGCCCCCAGGGGCACAAGGGGGCGTTCCCCC
>JAFWPT010000197.1 GCA_017509375.1 Bacteroidales bacterium
GTATCTGAGTATTGCCGCCATGATTTGCCTGGTGAATGTGTGCACGGCCAACAATACCATCGCCATCATTACGTCAGGGCCGCTGGCGAGAGACATTTCCGTCCGGTTCAAGCTGGATCCCGGCCGCACCGCCAGCGTACTTGATACTTTCTCCTGCCTGATCCAGGGCTTTATCCCATATGGAGCCCAGATGCTTATGGCCTCTGGGCTCGCCGGGGTATCTGCGACCGCTATTATCGGACATCTGTATTATCCTTTCGCCCTCGGTTTCTTCGCCTTGCTGGCCATTATGCTGCAAAAAAATCGTCTAAACTAGTGTTTATGGACCAGCCGAAATTGGAAAGAATGTTGCGTCTGATGAAGTATCTGTCGGGCAATATCGACTATACTATAGGGGAGTTGGCCGACAGGCTGGAAATGTCGCCCAGAACTGTGTATCGCTATCTGGACACTTTCAAGAGTGCCGGATTCTCGGTGGCAAAGTTGTACGGAGACGTTTACAAACTGGGCAGAATGCCCAAGGAAACAGTGGAACTGGAGAAACTGATATACTTCTCCGAGGAAGAAGCATACCTGGTAAATTCCCTTATAGATCAGCTTGTTCCGACCAACAGCCTGAAGGCTAACCTGAAGCAGAAACTATCTGCTATCTACCGTTCTACAAGCATAGCCGATTTCGTGGGGCACAAGAACAATGCCGCCCACGTGGAAGCTCTTGGCAGGGCCGCGCAGGATAAATTCAAGGTAATCCTTCATGATTACGAATCCGGTCACTCTCATACTATACGCAATCGTATCATAGAGCCCTTCGCTTTCACTGCCGACTACGAAGACGTGTGGGCTTATGATTTGGAAGATGGCCGAAACAAGACCTTCAAAGTGTCCAGGATAGGCGAAGTGGAGTTGCTTGATGAAGCCTGGACCAACGAAGCAGGCCACCGTCAAGCCAAAGTTGACATTTTCCGTACCTCAGGCTGGGACCCGGTTCGCATAGTGTTGCGTATGAGCCTGAAAGCCAGGAATTTGCTGGTGGAGGAATACCCTTTGTCTTCACGCTGCCTGAAAGCTGACGGCGACCAGTGGCTGCTGGATACGGAGATATTCATGATGGAGGGAGCAGGTCGCTTCGTGCTTGGCTTGCTGGACGATATCACCATAGTCGAAGGAGAGGCTCTCCGCGCATACATAAAAGCGTACGCGGAGAAATACTTCCCTGTATATTAACTACTTGCGTATTTTTATCCGGCCTCCCAGACGCATCATCGCATCCCACCAGCGGGAGGGGAGCACTGCGTGCAGGAAAAGCAGGGTGCGGGCTCCCGCGCCCAGGATGTAGCGTACGCGCGGACGTTTGCTGTTCACAGCCTTGCATATTGCCTTGGCCACACGTGAAGGGTCGGTCAGATAGTCTGAGCTATAGGCATAATGCATTATTTCAGCTTCATTTGCGGCCTCCTTTTCGTATGCGCTGCCTTCCGAAGATTTTTTAAGGTGGTCGGCGGCTATGATGCCCCAGTTGGTATGTATGCCGCCCGGCTCTATGAGTACTACATCCACCCCAAAAGGCTTCATCTCTATACGCAGAGAATCGCTGAAAGCCTCCACAGCATACTTGGAGACATGATACCAGCCCCCGAAATACATACAAACGCGTCCGGCTACGGAAGCTATGTTGATGATGCGTCCACTGTGCCTTTCGCGCATACCGGGGAGTACCAGGGCGGTGAGCATTGAGAGTCCGAAAACATTGACTTCCAACTGCCTGCGGGCGTCTTCCGGGGGAGTGGTCTCTATGGCGCCGAAGTAACCGTAGCCGGCGTTGTTGATCAGGACGTCGATGCGCCCTTCGGCATCCAGCACGGATTTCACTCCCGCCCGCATGGATTCTTCGTCGGTGACATCCATCTGAAGCGGATGGACTCCTGCATCCCGCAGTTCCTCGATCTTCTCGATCCTTCTGGCAGCTCCATAGACCGTGTGCCCCTGCCGTGCAAGCATCTCAGCCGTATCGTATCCTATGCCGCTGCTTGCCCCCGTGATAAGTATTATGCTCATAATAATAAAGTTACAGCTTGACTATAATGCTGGCAAAGATATAAAAAAGCATAGATATAGCAAATGCCCCTGAGGTATGTTCAGAGGCATTTGGGGAGGTGCGTAGCGGAATCGAACCACTGTGACAGGTTTTGCAGACCTGCGCCTAGCCACTCGGCCAACGCACCGGATTGGATTGCAAAGTTACAATTATTATTTGAATTTGCAAATAAACTTACAATTCTAAATTCAGAAGGCTCTAAAACAGCCGTTTCGGGGCCAAAGTGACAGAGTTACTGAAAATTTTGTTTAATCGTAAGATGCTGAAAATCAGGGTGGATAAATAAATATTAAAAAAATTTCAAAAAAAATTTTGGAAATTAAAATAAAAGCCTTACCTTTGTATCGGGTTGAATGATGAGGGTTCTCCTCACAGCCTATTGGGTATTAGTTTTAGTGTTATTAATTATGTGGTTAGTATGAGTTGTTGTCGTGAGACACCAACTCATTTTCTTTTACAGGTTTCCGAATCTTATAGGATATAATAGACATTTCTGGTTGGTAAATCCTTTATAATTTGATGATTTATTGAGTTTTACTCAAATTAGATGAAAATCGTTTCATCTAATGAGTGA
>JAFWPT010000198.1 GCA_017509375.1 Bacteroidales bacterium
CACTTTTTGAGCAACTCGTTGGCCTGGTCGATGGTCGGCATCACCCAGTTGCTGCCCCAGTTCTTCGTGGCGGCGTCGTAACTCGTGCCGGCGATGTGTGTGCCGAGGTTTTGGCAGGTTGACGACGAACCACTGGCATACAGGTAGTTGCTCCATGAGTAGGTGCTCTTCGTCGAGGTCTCACCCCATGCGTAGTAGTTGCCGTATTCCTCGGGCGAGGAGGCTCCCACGTTGCAGTCGGCCCAGAGCGTGCCACTGGGCAGGCCAAGGTTGACATACTGGTGGTCGCTTGACGGTGGCGGGGTGGGTGTGGAACCCTTGTACTCCACGGCGCGCACGGTGATTCCTGTTCGCCTTTGTGCTGTGGACAACTTCGGCGTTGTTCCAGGCTTGAGGTAGAGTGCGCTGGCCTTCGATGCATCGGAGGCATAGACCTCAGAGGTCCAGTAGTAAGCAGAGACACCCTTGTTGTGACAACTTCCGTCATAGTAGGCGCCGGTGAGTTCGAAATAAATGTGGTTGCCATTGGGACCAGTAACCTTGTAATACTTGTTGTCACCGCTGTTAACAACCGTCCAAGTACACTTGGTGAGCAGTTCCTGGTATTGCTCCTTGGTAGGAATGCAAATGTCCACCTGTTGATCAGTCTTGGGGTCTCTTGCCGTCTTACTCATGCCATTCTTTGCCGGCCGTCGGGGCGACTCAGCAGAATTATTATTGCCAAAGTAATCGTCGATGCTATATGCCGCGTCGTAATCTGTAGCTTGGATGTTGCTTCCGATGTTCTTCACCGAGGATGCCGTGCCGTTGGCGTGCTTGTAATTAGCCCAGGTGTAGTCGCTCTTTGGCCAGGTTTCACCCCAAGCGTAATAATACCAATCCTCGGTAACGGTACTTACACCATTTACAGTATGGTCAACATAAGTATAACCCAGGTTGACATCGCACCATCTTACGCTCAAGCCCAAATCAACCAATTCCGGATTTGCATAACCAATGGTGCTTTCTTCTGTACCTCCTTCGTAATAAATTTCCACGGCGCGTATGTTGAGCCCTGTTCTCTTCTGAGCGTAATACATCTTCGGTGCCGTTGCTGTCTTGATATAGAACGCAGAGGCTTTGGCACCCGTGTTGGAAGAGTAGATTTCAGAAGTCCAGTAATAGGCGTTTGTTCCCACGTCGTGCTGGCTGCCGTCATAATTGGAGCCTGAGAATGGGAGGAAGATGCTATTTCCATTCGGTCCTGTCACCTTGTATCCCTTGTGGTCGTATTCGGTGGCTTCCTTCCATGTGCACTTGGTGCGGAGTTCCTCCCATTGTTCCTTGTTGGGGATGCAAACAGAGACCATCTCTTTTGCATAGGGGTCGTACACTTCACCACTCATGGCTGCGGCGTCGTAGTCGGTGCATTGGATGTCACTTCCGATGTTCATCACCGTGGATGACGAGCCGTTGGCGTGCTCGTAGTTTGCCCAGGTGTAGGTGTCCTTTGAGTATATCTCTCCCCAAGAGTAATAACTGCCGTTTTGCGACATGTTGTCGGCACCTAAGTTTTGGTCGCACCATTTCACGCTCAAGCCGAGGTCGACCAATTCGGGTTCCTTTGCCGGCGGGATGACAGGATCTACGCTTCCTCCTCCATTCTTGACGGCACGCACGATGACACCGGAGCGACGTGGAGCCGGCGTGGTGTTCGCCTTGGCCGACGAGGAACTGCGCTCCATGTAGATAGCCAACGACTTGTAGGCCACGTTGGTGACGTTGTCCTTCGTGTCGGTCCAGATGTAGCACTGCGTGCCCTCTGCGCTGTATTTCGAGTCATACTTGTATCCCGTCATTGGGAAGAAGATGGTGTTGCCGTTGGGCCCCTTGAATTTCAGTCCCTTGACGTTGTTCACCGTAGCGAGCGATACGGTGCACTTTTTGAGCAACTCGTTGGCTTGGTCGATGGTGGGCATCACCCAGTCGCCGCCCCAGTTCTTCTTGGCGGCGTCGTAGTTCGTGCCGGCGATGTGGGTGCCGAGGTTCTGTGCCGTAGACGACGATCCGCTGGCATACTGATAGTTGCTCCATGAGTAGGAACTCTTCGTCGATGTCTCGCCCCATGCGTAGAAGTTGCCGTAAGCCTCGGGCTTGGAGGCTCCCACGTTGCAGTCGGCCCACAGCGTTCCGCTGGGCAGGCCGAGGTCGACATAGTTGTGGCTGCCTGAAGGCGGCGGTGTTGATGCAAGTTTGAAATAGCCCCCCTTCCATTGGAAGTAATTACCGGATGTGCTCACGCCGAAGTTGAATCCCGACGGTGCGTTGACAACGCAAGGCTTGCTGGTGGACCCCACTCCTAAGCAAGCATTGCTGTAGAAGTTGGTGGCAGTAGCAGGTATGGTGAGTGATGTGAGCCCTGTACATCCATTGACCACGGAATACTGTGGGACAGAGCTTTTGATGACGAAGTTAGATATGTCGATGCTTGTCAAGCCCGTACATTGGTAGAACATGCTGCTGATATCTGCCTTTGCCGTGTTGAACTTGCTTACATCGATGCTGGTAAGTCCTGAGCAGCTGGCGAACAGGCAACCCATTTCTTCAGCTTTCGCAGTATTGAAGTTGCTGACATTCAAACTCTTCAGTCCGCTACACCCATTAAACATACAATAGAGATTGACCGCGTTGGCAGTGTTGAACTTGCTCACATCGATAGAAGAAATCTTGCTGCATCCCTCGAACATACTTTCGAAATTGGTGACCTTGGCAGTGTTGAAGTTGCTCACGTTGATACTTGCCAGCGATGTACAGTTGGTGAACATGAAAGACATGTTTGTCACTTCAGAGGTGTTCAAATAGTTGATTCCCGTGATGGTGGCGAGGTTCTTCATACCCCTGAACCAATAGTAAGTCGAAGTCGGCCTTGCATTGGCGAAACTGCTGTCAAACACCACCTTGGTGACGGTGGTTTGTGTCGAGAACCATGAACTGGCCTGAGTGAACCAATCCGGTGTATTTTCACCCGTGTTCAGGTTCAGCTTCTTCCCTGTTCGCGTACTTTTCAAGTTGTCACAATAGAAGGTGAGGGTTTTCTCATCAGTGGATAGTACGGCGTAAGGCACACCCTGCGCAGCAGCCTTATATTCCACAGCTCGGATGACTGCGCCTGTTCGCCGTTGTATAGTAGCAAGTTTGGATGCAGTGCCAGTCTTGATATAGAAAGAGTTGGCTTTCTGTTCATTGGAAGCGTCAACCTCGGATGTCCAATAGTAGCTAGCCGATTCCTTATTGTAGGAATTTCCATCGTAACTACACCCGGAGAATGGGAGGAAGATACTCTTACCGCTAGGTCCTTTTACTTTATAACCTTTGTGTCCATTAGCGGTGGTCTCCGTCCAAGTACACTTGGTGCGCAACTCCTCCCACTGCGCCTTGGTGGGAATACATACCTTTTTTCCATTGTTAGTATCATAGTCCCATATGGTACAATTTTGGTAGGCGGCATCATAGCTGGTGCCTTGAATGTTGCTGCCGATATTATTCACCGTGGTAGCAGAACCGCTGGCATGCTGGTAGTTAGCCCAGGTGTAAGTGGCTTTCCTGTCTGTTTCTCCCCAAGCATAGAAGAATCCATATTCTCCTTCATAGTTGGTTGACAAATTTTCGTCACACCATCTGACACTCAGCCCAAGATCCACCAGAGATGTATTCCTGTCTAGAGGCAATGCTTCGCCTCCCTCACACGCCACGGGACGAATGACAAAACCTGAACGCCTTTGCGCCGCTGTTATGGTAGGAGCCGTTCCCGACTTGATATACAATGCATTGGCCTTTTGGATGTTGTCATCCATATCTGCTGTCCAATAATAGCATGACGAACCCTTTCCACTTGTGCTTCCATCGTAACTGTAGCCAGAAAGCGGGAGGAAGATACCGCTGCCATTGGGGCCTATCACCATATAGCCTTTGACACCTTCAAAAGTCTGTTCTTTCCATGTACAATTGTCAATGAGTTCTTGGAATTGCTCCTTGGTAGGCATGCAAACATCGACTGCCCTCCCATCCTCATCTTCAGCATAGCTTCCTTTGAAGGCTGCATCATACTGGGTGGCTCGTATGTCCACGCCGATGTCTTGCGCCGTAGAGGCAGAGCCGCTGGCATATTTGTAGTTGGCCCAGGTGTAGGTGCTCTTCTTCGAGGTCTCGCCCCAAGCATAATAATTGCCATAGCCATTATAACTATCGGCATCCAAGTTGACATCGCACCATTTCACACTCAGTCCGATGTCCACCAGGTAGGGTGTATAAGGCCGCTGACCGGGGTCATCGGGGTCATCGGGTGTACTGCCTCCTGCAGCTCTCACGGCACGTACGATGACGCCAGAGCGACGCGGAGCCGGCGTGGTGTTCGCCTTCGCCGAGGTGGAGCTGCGCTCGAAGTAGAGCGCCAGCGCCTTGTAGGCCACGTTGGTGACGTTGTCCTTCGTGTCGGTCCAGATGTAGCACTGCGTTCCCTCTGCACTATATTTCGAGTCATACTTGTATCCCGTCATGGGGATGAAGATGGAGTTGCCGTTGGGACCCTTGAAGCGCAGTCCCTTGACGCTGTTCACCGTTGCGAGTGATACGGTGCACTTTTTGAGCAACTCGTTGGCTTGGTCGATGGTGGGCATCACCCAGTCGCTGCCCCAGTTCTTCGTGGCGGCGTCGTAGCTCGTGCCGGCGATATGCGTTCCGATGTTCTGTGCCGTTGACGACGAACCGTTGGCATACTGGTAGTTGCTCCATGAGTAGGAACTCTTCGTCGAGGTCTCTCCCCAGGCGTAGAAGTTGCCGTAGCCCTCGGGAGAGGAGGCTCCCACGTTGCAGTCGGCCCAGAGCGTTCCGCTCGGCAGGCCGAGGTCGACGTAGTTGTGCGCGGCCGTCGCTGTCACGGGGAGCAGGAACGGTAGCAGCCATACGCCAAGTCGTTTAAGAATGGTAGTTTTCATAATAGATTTGTTTATTGGTGATAATAATTGATTATTAGAGGTGAAAGATCTTCAATCTTCAAAGTTGCGATTAGGCGAGAGCAGACCAAGCTCTGCTCTCGCTGCTCCAAAAATTCATTTGCGCACAGGTCGTACGACGACGCCGGAGCGGCGCTGGGCGGGCGTGGTGTTGGCCTTTGCCGACGAGGAGCTGCGCTCGATGTATATGGCCAATGCCTTGTAGTCCACGTGCGTGACGTTGTCCTTGGTTTCGGTCCAGAGGTAGGTCTGCGTACCCTCACTACTGTAGTTGGAGTCATACTTGTATCCCGTCATTGGGAAGAAGATGGAGTTGCCGTTGGACCCCTTGAAGCGGAGGCCCGGGACTCCGTTCACCGTGGCGAGCGAGATGGAGGTGTTCTTCAGCAGCTCGTTGGCCTGGTCGATGGTCGGCATCACCCATTCGCTGCCCCATTCCGCCGTGGCGACGTCATACTTCGTGCCTGCGATGTGCGTGCCGATGTCCTGGCAGGTGGATTGCGAACCGCTGGCATACAGGTAGTTGCTCCAGGAATAGGTGTCCTTCGTCTTCGTCTCACCCCAGGCGTAGAAGTTGCCGTAGCCCTCTGGCTTGGAGGCTCCCACGTTGCAGTCGGCCCACAGCGTTCCGCTCGGCAGTCCGAGGTCGACGTAGTTGTGCTCTGTGGGTGTGGGAGGTGTGGGAGGCGTGGGAGGCGTGCCGCCCAGCACTATGCTGACGATGGTCGATACGTCGGTGATTGTGATGCTTCCGTCGCTATTCATGTCTGCGCTCTCTATGTAGAACACCGGCGGGGTGTTGCCCATCACATAGTCGGTGACGAGTGCTGCGTCGGTCGCCGTGACGGCACCGTCGTGGTTGACGTCACCCAGCGAGTATTGCTGCGTCGGCGTGTCGTCCTTGAAGTATCCGCCCTTCCACTGGAACCATCCGCTGCCGGAGGACTGCCTCTCGGGTGTGAAGCCGGAAGGACAGACGAGTTCGCAAGGAGCGGTGGTGGTGCCCACGCCCGTGCAGGCGGCGTTGTTCAGGTAGCCTGCGGTGGCAGGTATGGTGAGTTTCTTCAGCGCGGTGCAGTTCTTCATCATGTTGGTGGAG